>NZ_JAPFGX010000013.1:0-70494 GCF_059803575.1 Sphingomonas sp. URJC2 | reverse complement strand
GGGCGCGGCGCAGCGGTGGTTGGCCGCGCGGGGGTTGAACGCGCGGTCGCAGGCCGGCCGATGCGCGCGACCGTCAGCACCGCGGCGACCAGCAAGCCCGCCATCAGCGCACGGCCCGCGCCCCCGGCACCCGCAGGGAAGCCCAGCCCCGTCGCCGCCAGCCACAGCAGCAGCGCGGCGATGCAGCCGCCGGCCGCCAGCATCACGGCAGGCATGGTGCCAAGCCGCGCGGCGAGCGTTCCCGCCCAGCCCGCGACCGGCCGCGCGCACAGATAGGCGCAGATGATCGCCGCTGCCCAGTCGCGCAGCTCGGCCGCTGCAAGCCCGGCCGGGCCGCTCAGTAGCGCCGCCGGCGGGGCGAGCACCATGAGCGCCAGCAGCTCGCGCACCGAGCGCGCGGCCCGGCCGTGCCCGGCAGATTTCACGCCCGGTGCGCCGCTCCCGCGCCCGGCGGCCTGTTCGGCGCTTCCCCCGCTTTCGGTCACTCGTCCCCTTTCCGGCCGTTAACCCACTGGTCATCCCGCATTGCCATCCGGGATATGCACGCAGACGGTTGAGGTCTGGCGCGCTCCGGCCTATCTGGCGTGCGGAACCAAAAACAAGCGGGTAAGACCATGGCTGAGTTCGCGTTGCCCAAGAACAGCGTCATTCGCAAGGATGGCAAGACCTTCCCGGCCGCGCCGGGGGCGACGCGCGTCAAACGCTTCAAGATCTACCGCTATGATCCCGACAGCGGCGAAAATCCCCGTTACGACACGTTCGAGGTCGATCTCGACAGCTGCGGCCCGATGGTCCTTGACGCGCTGATCAAGATCAAGGGCGAGCAGGACAGCTCGCTCACCTTCCGCCGGTCGTGCCGCGAGGGCATTTGCGGCAGCTGCTCGATGAACATCGACGGGCGCAACACGCTCGCCTGCACCAAGGCGATCGAGGATGTGAAGGGCGATATCCGCATCACGCCGCTGCCGCATATGGACGTGGTCAAGGATCTGGTCCCCGATTTCAGCCATTTCTACGCGCAATATGCGTCGATCCAGCCCTGGCTGAAGACGGTGACGCCGCCGCCCTCGGGCAAGGAACGGCTCCAGACCCCGGAAGACCGGGCCAAGCTTGACGGGCTGTATGAGTGCATCCTGTGCGCCTGCTGCTCGACCTCGTGCCCCAGCTATTGGTGGAATTCGGACAAGTTCCTCGGCCCGGCGATCCTGCTTCAGGCCTATCGCTGGCTGGCCGACAGCCGCGACGAGCAGACCGGCGAGCGGCTGGACGAGCTGGAGGATCCGTTCCGCCTGTATCGCTGCCACACGATCATGAACTGCGCCAATGTCTGCCCCAAGGGGCTGAGCCCGGCCAAGGCAATTGCCGAGGTCAAGAAAATGGTCGTCGAGCGCGCGATCTGATGTCGTGGGCGCCGGTGCCCGGCACCGGCGCGCCCGCCCTGGAGCATTTTCAAGCCGGGTGAGATCACCCGGCGGCTCGGAAAATGCGCCAAATCAAAGACCTAGAGAGGCCGATCCGACGCAGTCGGATCGGAAACAGCTCTCGACGACAGGACGGAAAGACATGGCGGCACGCGCATCGGCGCACGGGATCGGGGCGGCTGAGGACCAGCGCGCGGCAGAGGCGCTTGCCGCCGAAATCCGCCACCCGGCCTTCATCCATGATCCGCACCCCGATCATCCCGGCTGGCTGCGCTGGGAGCTGTCGGACGCCGACCGGTTCAACACCGCGCTCGGCCCGCTGATCGTCCGGCGCGAGGGCGACGGGCGGGTGCGGCTGCGCGCGTTTCCCGCGCGCGCCCAGTCCAACCTGTCGGACAATGTTCATGGCGGCGCCTTGCTCGGGATGATCGACGTTGCGCTGTTCGCGACCGCGCGGCTGCACGGCATTGTCGAGGCCGGGGTGGCGGTGACGCTCGACCTGTCGACCCAGTTCATCGCCGGCGCGGCGATCGACCGGCCGCTCGATCTCGTCTCCGAAGTGCTGCGCGAAACCGGCCGGCTGGTGTTCGTCCGCGGGCTGGTCGAGCAGCTCGACGCGGCCGGCGAGGTGCGGATCTGCGCCAGCTATTCGGGAACGATCCGCAAGCCCGCGCGGCGCTGAAGGGGCCTGTCGCGGCGGCGGGGTTTTCGTCGTCGCGACACCGTGAGTTGTTAGCTGGGAAGAACGGCACCGGCCCGCGCCGAGAGGCGCGCAAAAAAAAACGCCCCCGCGCCGCGAGGCACGGTAAAAACACCCCCCCCACGACACCTGCTTTTCTCAGTCGATCCGCTCGATCCGGCCGTCGCGCATATGGATGCGCGTGTCGGCGGCGGCGGCGATGTCGCCGTCATGGGTGACGCAGACGACGGCGCGCCCCTCGTCATGGGCGAGGGCGCGGAGGATTTCGACCACGCGGGCGCTGTTCTGGCTGTCGAGATTGCCGGTCGGCTCGTCGCCCAGCACCAGTGCCGGATCGTTGGCGAGTGCCCGGGCGATGGCGACGCGCTGGCGCTGGCCGCCTGACATGCGGTCGGGCGTCTTGGCCGCCTGATCGGCCAGCCCCATCATGTCGAGCAGCGCCAGCGCCCGCGCGCGCGCCGCCGACGGGTCTAGCGCCCCCAGCCGCCGGATCGGCAGCAGCACATTGTCAAGCGCGCTGAACTCGCCGAGCAGGAAATGGAACTGGAACACGAAGCCGAACCGGCGCAGCCGCGCCCGTGCGCGCTCGTCGCCCGACATGCCGCCGGTGTCGTGGCCGTCGAGCAGCAGTGTGCCCATGGTCGGCCGGTCGAGCAGGCCGAGCAGATAGAGCAGCGACGATTTGCCGCAGCCCGACGGGCCGATCACCGCGACGAACCGGCCCGGGCGGATGTCGAGATCGACACCCGTCACCAGCGGTACCGGCGGATCGCCGGGCAGCACCCGGCCCAGCCCGCGCGCCGACAGGATCGGCGCCTCGCCGGTCATGCCGCCCCGCGCAGGATATCGACCGGGTCGACCCGCGCCGCCTTGCGCGCCGGCAGCCATGCGGCGACCGTGGCCGAGAGCAGCGAGGCCCCGCCCGCGATCAGGAATTGGCGCGGGCTGCGGTCGAGCGGCAGATGCTCGGTCTTGCCCTGGATGGTGAACTCAAGGCTGCCCAATATCTCCATCAGCCCGGTGCCGAGCGCAAAGCCCGCGATCACGCCGATCAGCGCGATCACCACCCCTTCGATCACGAACACCGCCTGCAGATCGCCCTGCGAAAAGCCGATGGAACGCAGAATGGCGATGTCGCGCCTTTTGTCGGTCACGGCGGTCGATACGACCGTGTAGATGCCGAAACTTGCGACCAGCAGGATCGCGGAGACGACGCTGTACATGATGACGTTGCGGGTGAGCAGCAAAGCGAGCACGTCGGCCGATCGTTCCTGCCAGCTTTCCGCCTTGTAGCCGAACCGCGCCTCGAGCGCGGCGGCGCTTGCGCGCGCCCCGGCGGGGTCGGCCAGCCGGATGCCGATCCGGTTGATGACGAAGGGCTGGCCGGTCAGCGACTGCGCCTCGCGCAGCAGCACATAGCCCGAGGCCGCGCCCAGCGCGCCCCGCCCCTTGCCGAACAGCCCGACGATGCGCAGCGATCTGGTGCCGCCGCGCGCCGAGGTCGCGCCGACGATATCGCCCATGCCGACACCCAGCCGTCCGGCCAGTTCCTCGCCGATGATGACGCCGCCCTGCGTCGTTTCCAGATTGCGCAGCCGCCCGGCGACCAGCAGCTCCTCGATGGTCGAGATGCGCCGCTCGATCGCCGGATCGATGCCCACCAGTGCCAGCGGCTCCTCGCGCCCGCCCGCGCGCAGCGTGACCGCGCCCGACAGCGAGGGCGAGGCGATGGCCCCGCGCTCGGCCTCGGCCGCCGCCACGATCCGCTGCCAGCCGCGCAGCCCGCGCACCTCGGTGCGCGGCTTGAACCCGCGCAGCCGGATCGCCGCACCGGGCATCGCCGCGGCACCCGGCTGGGGCGGCGGGCTGCGCAGCTCGTCGGAAATCACCACATGGGGCGCGGCATCGATCAGCGTTTCGATAAAGTCGGCCTGGCTGCCGATCATCAGCGCCGACACCGCAAGGAAAAAGCCGACGCCGACCGCGACCCCGGCCACTGCCACCAGCGTCTGGCGCGCGCGCTTTGCCAGATGGGTGGCCGCGATCCCGCCGAGCAGCCGGAAACGGCCAAGCATCGGGGCGGGGGCGTCGGTCAGCATCCGCTGATCCGCACCCGCTGGCCGGGGCGCAGCCCGTCCGGCGGATCGGGCAGGACGCACGCCCCCGGCGCAAGACCGGCGCGGATTTCGGTCCGCTCGCCGCCCTCGATCCCCGGCGTCACGCGGATGCGCCGGGCCGTGCCGTCGCTTATCACCCAGATCTGCCCGTCCTGCACCGCGCGGCTGGGCACCAGCACGGCCCCGGCGCGTTCGGCGGTGACGATATTGACCTCAAGCGTCAGCCCGACCGGCAGCGGCGACCCGGCATCGGGCGCGATCCTGACCCGGAAGGCGCGCTGATCCGGATCGCCGCCGGGCGTGACCGCGCGCACCTGCCCGCGCATCACCCGGCCCGGATAGGCGGCGGTCGACATCAGCACCCGCTGGCCGGGGATGATGCGCGGAATGTCGCGCTCATCGACGGTGGCGGTCACGCGCAGCCGGGCGGGATCGCCGAGCGTCATCAGCGTGCGGCTGGGCGTCGCCAGATCGCCCGGCTGCACGTCGCGGCGCAGCACCACCCCGTCAATCCCGGCGCGCAGCGTGAACTGGCCAAGGCGCGCGCGCGCCCCAGCCTCTGCCGCGCGGGCGGAGCGGGCGGCGGCGACCGCGCGATCGCGCCCGGCAGCGGCCAGAAAACCGCGCCCGAACAGCGTCAGCGCGCGCGCCTCGGCGGCCCCGGCCTCGCGCGTCTGGGCGGCAAGCTGGTCGATCTGGGCGCGCTGCTCGCCATTGTCGAGCAGGACGAGCGGCTGGCCGGCGCGCACTGCCATGCCTTCATCGACCAGCACGGCGACGACCGGCGCGGTGACGCGGCTGGCGAGCGCGACCGGGCGTTCGGGTTCGACAAAGCCGGTCGCATAGACAAGGTCGAGCGCGGGGCCGGTCGTCGCGCGCACGCCCGTCACCGCCGGCGCGCGCCCGAACAGCGCCCACAGGCCGATGGCCGCTGCGGCGGCGATGGCAAGGCCCGTCAGCATCGCCCGGCTGGTCATTGCGCGCCCCTTTTCATCCCCCGCCACGCCCGGCTTAGCGGCGTCGGCAGGGGGGTGGAATAAGGCCTGTTGCGGATATGCCGGGCGGCAGGTTCGCGCCGGTGGCGGGAGGGGTTTTGGGCGGCAGCGGCTTTTCAACCCCGGCCGGGGCCGATATCGGCGCGCCGGTGAACAAGATCATTGCCCGTTACCAGACGCTCGTGCGCGACGGCGAGCTGCGCCCCGACCCCGCCCAGGCCGATGCCGCCGCCCGGCTCGGCGCGCTTGCCGACCAGCTTGAGGCCAGCCCCCGGCGCGGGTCGCTGCTGTGGCGGCTGGCCGGCCGCCAGCCCGAAGCGCCGCGCGGCCTGTATCTGTGGGGCGGGGTGGGGCGCGGCAAATCGATGCTGATGGACCTGTTCTTCAACGAGCTGGACATCGCCGCCAAACGCCGCGTGCATTTCCACGAGTTCATGCTCGAAGTGCATGACCGGCTGCGCGCGGCGCGGGCCAGCGAGGCGGGCGACCCGATCCCCGCCGTCGCCGCCGATCTGAAGGGCGAGGCGCGGCTGATCGCGTTTGACGAAATGGTCGTCAACAACTCGCCCGACGCGATGATCCTGTCGCGGCTGTTCACCGCGCTGATCACCGGCGGGACGACGGTGGTGGCGACATCGAACCGCGCGCCCGAGGATCTCTACAAGGACGGGCTGAACCGCGAGCATTTCCTGCCCTTTATCGATCTGCTGCGCGCGCGGCTGGACGTGATCGCGCTCAACGGCCCGGTCGATTACCGGCGCGCGCGCCTTGCCGGGGTGACGACCTGGCTGACCCCCAATGGCCCGGAGACGACCGCGCGGCTGCGCGAGGCGTTTTTCCGCCTGACCGACTATCCGCCCGAAGACAGCGCCCATGTGCCCGCCGAACAGCTGCCGCTGGGCGGCGGCCGCGTGCTCGACGTGCCCAAATCGCTGAAGGGCGTTGCCGTGTTTTCGTTCAGGAAGCTGTGCGGCACCGCGCGCGGCGCGGCCGATTATCTGGCGGTCGCGCGGCGTTACCATACGGTGTTTCTGGTCGGCATTCCCCGGCTGGGGCCGGAAAACCGCAATGAGGCGGCGCGCTTTGTAACCCTGATCGACGCGCTTTACGAACACCGGGTCAAGCTGATCGCCGGGGCCGATGCCGCGCCGGCCGAGCTTTATGTCGAAGGCGACGGGCGGTTCGAGTTCGAACGCACGGTCAGCCGGCTGATGGAGATGCAGTCGGACACCTATATGGCGCTGGGCCATGGCGTGCACTGAGCTTATTGCATATTGTTCGCATTAGCAAAAATAATCACTTTCCCGAGGTTGAAGCCTTAACGAATCGCGCCTAAGCGAACGGCAAACATTCGGGAGAAGGCTCATTATGGGACGGCACAAGATCGCGCTCATCGGCGCGGGCAATATCGGCGGCACGCTGGCGCATCTCGCGCTCACCCGCGACCTGGGCGATGTCGTCCTGTTCGACGTGGTCGACGGCATTCCCCAGGGCAAGGCGCTGGACCTCAACCAGTGCGGCCCGATCGAGGCGCGTGAAGGCGCGCTCAAGGGCACCAACGACTATGCCGATATTGCCGGTGCCGATGTGTGCATCGTCACCGCCGGCGTCGCCCGCAAGCCGGGCATGAGCCGCGACGATCTGCTGGGCATTAACCTGAAAGTCATGAAGGCGGTGGGCGAGGGCATCAAGGCGCATGCCCCGAATGCGTTCGTGATCTGCATCACCAATCCGCTCGACGCGATGGTGTGGGCGCTGCGCGAGTTTTCGGGCCTGCCGCACAACAAGGTGGTCGGCATGGCCGGCGTGCTCGATTCCGCGCGCTTCCGCCATTTCCTGGCCGAGGAATTCGGCGTCGCCAAGCAGGACGTGACCGCCTTTGTGCTCGGCGGGCATGGCGACACCATGGTGCCGGTCGTCGAATATTCGACCGTGGCCGGCATTCCGATCCCCGATCTGATCAAGATGGGCTGGTCGACCCAGGAACGCATCGACGCCATCGTCCAGCGCACCCGTTCGGGCGGCGGCGAGATTGTCGGGCTGCTCAAGACCGGTTCGGCCTTTTATGCGCCGGCGACCAGCGGCATCGAAATGGCCGAAGCGTATTTGAAGGACCAGAAGCGCCTGCTGCCCTGCGCGGCCTATCTGGACGGTCAATATGGTCAGGACGGCCTGTATGTCGGCGTGCCGGTGATCATCGGTGCGGGCGGCGTCGAGAAGATCGTCGAGATCCAGCTGTCGGGCGAAGCCAAGGCCAATCTGCAGGTGTCGGTCGACGCCGTGAAGGAACTGGTCACGGCCTGCCAGGCCATCGATCCGAGCCTCGGCTGATGCGGCTTGCGGCAGTTCCGTTCCTGCTGGGTCTTGCCGCCCCCGCGGTCGCGGCAGGCGTCCAGCCGGAATATCCCGGACTGGTCCCGGCTTTCCTGAAGGTTTGCGCTGAGGGAGATCTCACTCCTGCTGCCCGCGAGGCTGCCTTTGCGGCCGAGGGCTGGCAGGAGGAGCCGGCGACGCTCAACGTGGCGAAGCTTGGGGAGACGCCGTCGATCGACCGCAATTTCGACTGGTCGAGTCCGGTATCGGTCAGGCAGTGGCGGCGCGATATCGATGGCGCACAGGTCCGTGCGGTCCTGGCGACCTTTCCGGAAAAGCGGCGCTATCCGACGATCTGTGCGGTCGCTGTGCCGGGCGTGCGCTATGGCTGGCCTTACGACGATGCCTTCAAAGCCGGGGTGAAGGCTCTGGGCCTCAAGGGCAAAAGCACTGACCTGCCGCATTATTTCGAATATTCGGGAAAAATCGGCGGGACGCGTCCGGTCCGGGCCGAGCTTTTCGGGCGCAGCTCGGCCACGAGCGCGCCGAACACCCTTCATCTGTATCTCGCCTTCTGAAAGGGGCCGCTGATGTCGATTCTCGTCAACAAGCACACCAAGGTCATCACCCAGGGCTTTACCGGTGCCCAGGGCACGTTCCATTCCGAACAGGCGATCGCCTATGGCACCCAGGTCGTCGGCGGCGTGACGCCGGGCAAGGGCGGCACCACCCATATCGGCCTGCCGGTGTTCGACACCGTGCATGAAGCGGTCGCCAAGACCGGGGCCGATGCCTCGGTCATCTATGTGCCGCCGCCTTTTGCCGCCGATTCGATCCTTGAGGCGATCGACGCGGAAGTGCCGCTGATCGTCTGCATCACCGAGGGCATTCCGGTGCTCGACATGGTGAAGGTCAAGCGCGCTCTGTCGGGGTCCAAGTCGCGGCTGATCGGGCCGAACTGCCCGGGCGTGCTGACCCCGGATGAGTGCAAGATCGGCATCATGCCGGGCAACATCTTCAAAAAGGGTTCGGTCGGCGTCGTCTCGCGCTCGGGCACGCTCACCTATGAAGCGGTGTTTCAGACCTCGAACGCCGGCCTTGGCCAGACCACGGCGGTCGGCATCGGCGGCGATCCTGTGAACGGCACCAACTTCATCGACGTGCTCGAACTGTTCCTCGCCGATGACAACACCAAGTCGATCATCATGATCGGCGAAATCGGCGGCGATGCCGAGGAGCAGGCCGCCCAGTTCCTGATCGACGAGGCCAAGCGCGGTCGCAAAAAGCCGATGGTCGGCTTCATCGCCGGGCGCACCGCGCCTCCGGGGCGGCGCATGGGCCATGCCGGCGCAATCGTGTCCGGCGGCAAGGGCGGCGCGGAAGACAAGATCGCGGCGATGGAGGCGGCGGGCATCCGCGTCAGCCCCAGCCCGGCCGAATTGGGCCAGACCCTGCTAGAAGTGTTGAAGGGCTGAGCAAGAGCCGATTGACCCTGCATCCGTTCGTGCCGGCCGTTCTGGCCGGCACGAGAGGGGCCGGACCGGGGCAGTTCTGGACTTTGCTCGACATGGACGGATGAAGATCATGGGTTTTGAAGGCCAGTCATTCGATATCGAGGGCGTGTCGCCGTCGTTCGTCGAGGCGCTTTACCGCCGCTATGCCGCCGATCCCGCCTCGGTCGAGGCCGGCTGGCGCGGCTTTTTCGAAGGGCTTGAGGCGAGCATCGACGGCCCGAGCTGGAAACGCGGCAACTGGCCGCCCGCCGACACCGACGCGCTGACCGCGGCACTCGACCCGACGCAGATGGCGGTGCCGCCCAAGGCCGATGCGCGCAAGGCCGCGCCGGCCGCCGCCACTGCCCCCGCCGATCCCGGCGCGGTCGCCCGCGCGGCGGCTGATTCCATCCGCGCGATGATGCTGATCCGCACCTACCGGGTGCGCGGCCATCTGGCGGCCCAGCTCGATCCGCTCGGCATCCTGACGCGCGAGCTGCCGGCCGATCTGACGCCCGAATATCACGGCTTTTCCGGTGCCGATCTCGACCGTCCGATCTATCTCGGCGGCACGCTCGGCCTTGAAACCGCGACGGTGCGCGATCTGGTCGCGATCCTGCGGCGCAATTATTGCGGGCCGGTCGGCCTTGAATATATGCACATCGCCGACACCGAGGAGCGGCGCTTCCTGCAGGAGCGGATGGAGGGCAAGGACGCCGTCATCCAGTTCACGCCCGAAGGTAAGAAGGCGATCCTGTCGGCGGTCATTCGCGGCGAGCAGTTCGAAAAGTTCCTCGGCCGCAAATATGTCGGCACCAAGCGCTTCGGCCTTGATGGCGGCGAAGCGATGATCCCCGCGCTTGAGGCGATCATCAAATATGGCGGCCAGATGGGCGTGCGCGAGATCGTCTATGGCATGGCGCATCGCGGGCGGCTGAATGTGCTCGCCAATGTGATGGCCAAGCCGTTCCGCGTGATCTTCCACGAATTCTCCGGCGGCTCGGCCAATCCGGAAGATGTCGGCGGATCGGGCGACGTCAAATATCATCTCGGCACCTCCACCGACCGCGAGTTTGACGGGATCAGCGTCCATATGTCGCTGGTGCCCAACCCCTCGCACCTCGAGGCGGTCGATCCGGTCGTGCTCGGCAAGGTGCGCGCGACCCAGGTGGCGCGCGACGATCTGGAAAAGCACAATCAGGTGCTGCCGGTGCTGATCCATGGCGACGCGGCCTTTGCCGGCCAGGGTATCGTCTGGGAATGCCTCGGTTTTTCGGGGGTGCGCGGCTACAATACCGGCGGCTGCATCCATTTCATCATCAACAACCAGATCGGCTTCACCACCAGCCCGCAATTCGCGCGCTCCTCGCCCTATCCGTCGGATGTGGCCAAGGGCGTGCAGGCCCCGATCCTGCATGTGAACGGCGACGACCCCGAAGCCGTGACCTTTGCTTGCAAGATCGCGATCGAGTTCCGCCAGCGTTTCGGGCGCGACATCGTGATCGACATGTGGTGCTATCGCCGCTTCGGCCATAATGAGGGCGACGAGCCGAGCTTCACCCAGCCGCTGATGTATGCGCGGATCAAGGACAAGCCCGGCGTCGCCCAGGTCTATGGCGAGCGGCTGCGCGGGGAAGGGGTGATCGACCCGGCCTTTGCCGACCACACCGCTTCCGCCTTTGTCCAGCATCTGGAAGAAGAGTTCGAAGCCGCCAAATCCTACCGGCCCAACAAGGCCGACTGGTTTGCCGGCCGCTGGTCCGGCCTGCACGCGCCGGCGGATTCCGAAAGCGCGCGGCGCAACGTGGAAAGCGGCATCGAGCCCAAGCTGTTCGACAGCCTTGGCCGCACGCTGACCACGGTGCCGGAGGATGTGACCATCCACAAGACGCTCGCCCGCATCATCGAGGCGAAGCGCGAGATGTTCCGCACCGGCCAGGGGTTCGACTGGGCGACCGGCGAGGCGCTGGCGTTCGGCAGCCTGGTGACCGAGGGCTATGGCATCCGCCTGTCGGGGCAGGATTCGGGCCGCGGCACGTTCAGCCACCGCCATGCCGTCTGGGTCGACCAGCGCAGCGAGGCCAAATATGTCCCGCTGACGACGCTGCCGCACGGCCGGTTCGAGGTGCTGGATTCGCCGCTCAGCGAATATGGCGTGCTCGGCTTTGAATATGGCTATGCGCTTGCCGATCCGAAGACGCTGGTGATGTGGGAAGCGCAGTTCGGCGATTTCGCCAATGGCGCGCAGATCATGATCGACCAGTTCATCGCCTCGGGCGAGGCCAAGTGGCTGCGCGCCAACGGCCTGGTGATGCTGCTGCCGCACGGTTATGAAGGACAGGGTCCCGAGCACAGCTCGGCGCGGATCGAGCGCTATCTGCAGCTGTGCGCGCAGGACAATATGCAGGTCGCGAACTGCACGACGCCGGCAAATTATTTCCACATCCTGCGCCGGCAGATGCTGCGGCCGTTCCGCAAGCCGCTGGTCATCTTCACGCCCAAATCGCTGCTGCGCCACAAGATGGCGGTGTCGGCGGCCGAGGATTTCCAGGGTGCCAGCCACTTCATGCGCATCCTGTCGGATCCCAACGCCCCGGCCGATGCCGATGTGCGCCGGCTGGTGCTGTGTTCGGGCAAGGTCGCCTATGACCTGATGGAGGCGCGCGACGCGGCGGGCGACAAGCACACCGCCATCGTCCGCATCGAACAGCTCTATCCGTTCCCGGGCGATCCGCTGACCGTGCGGCTGAAGCGGATGACCGGGCTGGAAGACGTGGTCTGGGCGCAGGAAGAACCGAAGAACAACGGGGCGTGGTTCTTTGTCGAACCGCTGATCGAACAGTGTCTGGCCGATGCCGGGGTGGGGCCTGCCCGCGCCCGCTATGCCGGCCGCGCCGCCGCGGCGTCGCCCGCCACGGGCCTCGCCAAGCGGCACCTGAGCGAACAGGGCGCGCTGATCGCCGATGCTCTCGGCCACAGCGTGCGTGACGAAATCAAGCGCCAGAAAAAGGGCTGATCATGAGCGTTGAAATCAAGGTGCCGACCCTCGGCGAATCGATCACCGAAGCCACGATCGGCGAATGGCTGAAAAAGCCCGGCGAGCCGGTGAAGGCCGATGAGCCGGTGGCTTCGCTCGAAACCGACAAGGTCTCGGTCGAAGTGCCGGCCCCCGCCGATGGCGTGATGGGCGCCCATGCCGCGCAGCCGGGCGACACCGTCGCCGTCGGCGCGGTCATCGGCTATCTGGAAGCTGGTGGCGCGGCTGCGGCCCCCGCCGCTCCTGCCGCTGCGGCCCCTGCTGCCGCCGCTGCGCCGGCCGACGAACCGGCGGGCGACCTGACGCTGTCGCCGTCGGTGCGCCGCCTGGTGCTGGAACATGGGCTGGATCCGACCCAGATCCGCGGCACCGGCAAGGATGGCCGGCTGACCAAGGAAGATGTGCTCGCCGCTGCCGAAGCCGCCAAGACCAAGGCGCCGGTGGCCGCCGCCGCCGCGTCTGTGGCTGCCGCGCCCGCCGCCCCGGCCGGTGCGCGCCGTGAGGAGCGGGTGCGGATGAGCCGCCTGCGCCAGACGATCGCATCGCGCCTCAAGGAGGCGCAGAACACCGCCGCGATGCTGACGACGTTCAACGATGTCGACATGACCGCGGTGATCGAGGCGCGCGCCCGCTACAAGGACCTGTTCGAAAAGAAGCATGGCGTCCGCCTCGGCTTTATGGGCTTTTTCGTGAAGGCGGCGGTGCAGGCGCTGCGCGACGTGCCGGCGGTCAATGCGTCGATCGAGGGCGATGAGATCGTCTATCGCGACTATGTCGACGTCTCGGTCGCCGTGTCCGCGCCCAACGGGCTGGTGGTGCCGGTGATCCGCGACGCGCAGGAAATGTCGGTCGCGACGATCGAAAAGACCATCGGCGATTTCGGCAAGCGCGCCAAGGACGGCACGCTCAAGATCGACGAGATGAAGGGCGGCACCTTCACCATTTCCAATGGCGGCGTGTTCGGCTCGCTGCTGTCGACGCCGATCATCAACCCGCCCCAGTCGGCGGTGCTCGGCCTGCACCGGATCGAGGACCGGCCGGTGGTGCGCGACGGCCAGATCGTCGTGCGGCCGATTATGTATCTGGCGCTCAGCTATGATCACCGGCTGATCGACGGCCGCGAGGCGGTGACCTTCCTCGTCGCGCTCAAGAACGCGATCGAGGATCCGACCCGCCTGCTGATCGACCTTTAAGGAGCCGCATCATGGCTGATTATGATTATGACCTGCTGGTGATCGGCGCGGGGCCGGGCGGCTATGTCGCCGCGATCCGCGCCGCCCAGCTGGGGCTGAAGACCGCCTGTGCCGAAGGCCGCGAGACGCTGGGCGGCACCTGCCTGAATGTCGGCTGCATCCCGTCCAAGGCGCTGCTTCATGCCTCGGAACTGTTCGAGGAAGCGCATTCGGGCGCACTCGCCAAGTTCGGCGTCAACATCGCCGGGGCGACGCTCGACCTGGGTGCGATGCACGGCGAAAAGGCCAAGGCGGTCAAGGAACTGACCGGCGGGATCGAGTTCCTGTTCAAGAAGAACAAGGTCGACTGGCTGAAGGGCTATGCCCGCTTCACCGCCGCCGACACGGTCGATGTCGCCGGGCGCAGCGTGCGCGCGCGCAACATCGTCATCGCCACCGGCTCGTCGGTTACCCCGCTGCCGGGCGTGACCATCGACAATGAGGTGGTGATCGATTCGACCGGCGCGCTCGCCCTGCCGCGCGTGCCCGAGCATCTGGTGGTGATCGGCGGCGGCGTCATCGGGCTGGAGCTTGGCTCGGTGTGGCGGCGGCTGGGCGCGCGGGTGACGGTGGTCGAATATCTCGACCAGATCCTGCCCGGCTTTGACGGCGAGATCCGCAAGGAATCGGCCAAGATCTTCAAGAAGCAGGGCTTCGAGTTCCGCACCGGCACCAAGGTGACCGGCGTGGCGGTGGATGGCGGCCGGGCGACCGTGACCGTCCAGCCGGCGGCGGGCGGCGCGGCCGAGACCATCGCGGCCGATGCCGTGCTGGTTGCCATCGGCCGCAAGCCCAACACCGACGGGCTGGGTCTGGAAGCCGCCGGGCTGACCACCAATGCGCGCGGCCAGATCGAGATCGATCATGAGTTCCGCACCGCCGTGCCGGGCATCCGCGCGATCGGCGATGTCGTCCCCGGCCCGATGCTCGCCCACAAGGCCGAGGATGAAGGGATTGCGGTCGCCGAATATGTCGCCGGCCAGACCGGGATCATCAACCATGATGTCATCCCGTCGGTTGTCTACACCCATCCCGAAATCGCCGGGGTCGGGCTGACCGAGGAACAGGCGCGCACGCGCGGCGAGGTCAAGGTCGGCAAATTCCCCTTTGCCGGCAACAGCCGCGCCAAGACGAACCGCGACACCGACGGCTTTGTCAAGGTGGTGGCCGATGCCCGCACCGACCGGGTGCTGGGCGTCCATATCATCTCGTCGCTTGCCGGCACGATGATCGCCCAGGCCGCGCAGGCGATGGAGTTCGGCGCGACCAGCGAGGACATCGCCTATACCTGCCACGCCCATCCCACCCATGCCGAAGCGCTCAAGGAAGCGGCGATGGCGGTGACGGGCAAGCCGATCCATATCTGAACCCGTGCGCCCGTGCGGCTGATGCCGCACGGGCGTTTTTGTTCGGGAAGAACGGCACCGGGCGTTGTGTGTCGGGAAGAACGGCACCGGCCCGCACCCCCACCCGGCCTCCCAACGGCAGTATCATATGGGAGGCCGGGTGGGGGTGCGGGCCGGTGCCGCCCGTGCGCCGTGAGGCGCACCACAAACAACCTGCGGGCCGGTGCCGCCCGTGCGGCGTGAGCCGCACCACAAACAACGCCGCCCCCGCGCCTCAGGCCCGTTTCGGGGCGTGCATTGCGACCAGCGCCAGCCCGATCAGCAGCGCCGCGACCGCCACCTCCACCATCGCATCCAGCCCCTGCGCGCCGAAGCGGCGCGCGCCGAGCACGACTCCGGCACCAAAGGCGAGCAGCGCGGGGCCATAAGGCGGCCGGTCCTGCGCCAGCGGCAGCCCGAGCAGCCGGTCCGCCAGCCCGCGCGCCAGCCCCATCAGCGCCGCGCCCGGCGTCATGTCCGGCGCGGCACCGCTGCGCAGCACCAGATGCACCGCGCCCATCGCCGCAGCCAGTGCGGGCATCGCCGCGCCGCCCAGTGCCCCCGCCCAGCTAACACCCGCCGCCCCGTCGCCGAGCAGCAGCGGCAGCCGTGCCGCCGCCCAGCCGGCCAGCGCCAGCAGCGCGGCCAGCAGCACGGTCAGCCCCGGCCCGCGCACCGGCGCTGCGCGCAGCAGCACCTGACCGCCCATCGCCCCGGCCATGAAGCCCAGCAGCAGCGCGATCCCGGTCTGGAGCGTCGCGCCGTCGCCCCAAACCGCTGCGGTACCGATCCGGGCGAGGTTCGCATCCACCGCCGATGCGAACAGCCCGCCCAGCGCGCTGAGCGCGACCGCATCGACAAAGCCCGCCAGCGCCACAAGCGCGAGCGCGGCGACAGAGAGAGAAGCGGCGCTGCGTGTCATCATCCCTCACTTGCAGACGAAACCCTTGCCCGCGATAGCTGGGGCGATGTCGCCCGACCTGCAACCCTCGCTCGCCGTTCTGCTGCCGTCCATCGATCTGTTCGGCATCGCCGTGTTTGCCGCTTCGGGCGCGCTGGCGGCGGCGCAGCGCGGCCAGACGCTCGTCACCTTCGCCTTTTTCGCGCTGGTGACCGGCACCGGCGGCGGCACGGTGCGCGATCTGCTGATCGGCGCGCCGGTCTTCTGGGTGCATGATCCGCTGGTCGCGGGCGTCTGTCTGGCCACGGCGCTGCTGATCTGGCTGACGCCCGCCGGCTGGTGGCAGGGGCGGGCGCTCGACTGGTTCGACGCGGTGGGGCTGGCCGCCTATGCCGTGTTCGGCGCGTCAAAGGCGCTGGGCGTCGGCGTGCCGCCGGTGCCGGCGATGCTGATGGGGGTGATTTCGGCCTGTGTCGGCGGCATCATCCGCGACGTGCTGGCCGGCGAGCCGTCGATCATCCTCAGGCCCGAGCTTTATGTGACCGCGGCGGCGCTGGCCGCCGGGCTGTTCGTGCTGCTGATGGCGCTGGGCGTGGCCGCGCCCATCGCCGCGCCGCTGGCCGCCGCCACCGGCTTTGCGCTGCGCGCGCTGGCGATCCTCAACGGGCTGAAGCTGCCCGGCTATCGGCGCGGGTGAGGGGAATGGGCCGGGGCCGCTCCAGCCCTTTGATTTGGCGCATTTTCCGAGTCGCCGGATCATTCAACCCGGCTTGAAAATGCTCTAGGGTTCGCGGACCAGCCCGACTTCGCTGAACGGGCGCGGTTCGACCGGCGGGGTTTCGGGTTCGGCAAGGCTGGCCTGCCACAGGCCGACATCGACCCAGCGGCCATCCTTCCATCCCACCTCGCGATAAACGCCCGCGCGGCGGAAGCCGACCGATTCATGCAGGCCGATCGACGCGTCATTGGGCAGCGCGATGGCGGCGATCGCCTGGGTGAAGCGCTGGGCGCGCAGCGTGTCGATCAGCGCTTCATAGAGCAGCCGGCCGACGCCCTGACGGTGCAGATCGCCCGCGACATAGACGGTCGTCTCGACCACCCAGCGATAGGCGCGGCGGGCGCGGAACGCGGTGGCATAGGCATAGCCGAGCACCGTCTCCTCATCCCCGCCGGTCGCGACCAGCCAGGGATAAAGCCCGTTCGCCGCCGCCATCCGCGCCGCCATCTCTTCGGCTCCGGGCGGGCTTTCCTCCATCGAGACGATGCCGGTCGCCACATAGGGGGCATAGATGGCCGCCAGCTGCGGGGCGTCGGCGGGGCGGGCAGGGCGGATGCGGATCATCGGCCGAGCCATGCCGCGAATGCCGCCATCATGCCAGTGGCGTTGACCGGGCGGGGCGGCAGCATCGCTGCACAGTCGAGGCAGCGGGCCTGGATCGCCGCGCCGCCGGCCAGCCGCCGCGCATCATCAAGCGCGGTCAGCGCCAGCGCCTGCTGCCGGGCATGGATGCGGCCCAGAATGTCGCGCGATCCGCCCGCCCCGATACCGGCCCCGAACCCGGTCATGTCGCCGGTGCCGTCATCGCTCGGCTGCATCGCATCGGTGATCAGCCGTTCGAACCATTCGGGCTGTTTTTCCAGATAGACGATCCCGGCCTTGCCGGCGTCGATCTTCGCCCGGCGCGCGGCTTCGGCGATGGCGGCGTCCAGCCCGCCAAAGGCATCGACCAGCCCGATCTGCCGCGCGGTGCCGCCATGCCACACCCGGCCCTGACCGATTTCGTCGACCCGCGCGGGCGTCAGCCGGCGCGATGCGGCGACCAGCGCCACAAACCGGCGATAGACGCTTTCCACCCCCGCCTGCGCCATGCGGTCGAACACCGGGGAGGTGCCGCGGAACAGGTCCGGCTGCCCCGACAGGGCGGTGGTGCGCACGCCATCGGCCGACACGCCGATCTTGGCGAGCGTCTGTTCAAAGGTCGGCAGCACGCCGAACACGCCGATCGACCCGGTGATGGTGTCGGGTTCGGCAAAGATGCGGTCCCCGGCGGTGGCGACCCAATAGCCGCCCGATGCGGCGACCGAACCCATCGACACGATCACCGGCAGGCCCGCCTGCTTCGCCTCGACGAGCGCCAGCCGGATCTGTTCGGAGGCGATCGCCGAGCCGCCGGGCGAATCGATGCGCACCACCAGCGCCTTCAGATCGCCGCGCGCCAGCCCCTTGCGGATCGCGCGTGCGATGGTGTCGCCGCCGGCCACGCCCGGGCCATGATCGCCGTCGCGGATCTCGCCCGCCACGGTCACGATCCCGATCCGCGCATCGCCCGTCGCCGGGGGATGCGCGGCAATCCAGTCGGCAAGGCGGACCTTGCGATAGCCGCGGCTCTTCTTGTCCTCGCCCGCCACCTCGGCGACGCGCCGGGCAAAGGCCTGGGCATCGCCCAGCCGGTCGACCAGCCCCTGGGCCAGCGCGGTGCGCGCGAAATCGCCATTGCCGGCCGGATCGGCGATCGCGGCGGCGAGCTTGGCCTTGGGGCGGGCGGCTGCGACGTCGCGCTGCCAGCCTTCCCACAGCGCATCGGCCAGCGCCTGTGCGGCGGCGCGCGCTTCGGGCGACATGTCGCTGCGCACATAAGGCTCGACCGCCGATTTATAGGTGCCGACGCGGTAGACATGGGCGGTCACGCCCAGCCGGTCGAGCAGCCCCTTGTAATAAAGCCGCGAACCGCCCGGCCCGGCAAAGGCCGCGCCGCCCATCGGATCGAGCCAGATCTCGCTGGCATGGGCGGCCAGCGCATAGCTGTCGTCCGAATAGACGGTGGCATGGGCCAGCACCGGCTTGCCCGATTGCTTGCGGAACCGGTCGATGGCGTCGCCCAGCGTCTGGATCGTCACCTGGCCGCCGCCCATGAAGCCGTCCAGCTCCAGCGTCACCGCCTTGATCCGCTTGTCGCCCGCCGCCCGGTCGAGCGCGCGGACCAGATCGGCCAGCCGGTGTTCGCGCAGCTGCGCCCCGTTGCCGAACGTCGCCAGCGGATCGACGGCGGCGGGCTGTTCGACCAGCACCCCGGCCAGATCCAGCGCGAGCGCGCCGTCGCCGATCTGCCGTTTGGGCGATGCGTTGAGCGCAGCGGCAAGGGCGCCGAAGAACAGCAGCATCGCCATCAGGACGAGCGCATCCTTCACGCCCACCAAAAGCCGCCAGAATCCGCCGAGGAATTTCATCGAAGCCACGCCCTTCCGCTATGCCGCGCCGACAGACTTGGCCGGGCGGCCGGGCTTTGCAAGCCTTTCCGCCGGCCGGTGACGCCCGCATCGCCGGGCAGGTGCCGCAGGGGCGCCTCCGGCTTGATGAAAATTCTGCCAGCCGCGCTTGACGCTCGATCAACGCCCACCCATATCCCGCCCGCTGGCACTCGCGGGAGGCGAGTGCCAACACTTTTTGGACCAGATGCCCGACCGGGCACGGCGGCACTTCGACCCCGTGGCCCCATGGGCATGATTTGGAAAGGGTGACGCATGAACTTTCGTCCGCTGCACGACCGCGTGCTCGTCCGTCGCGTCGAAGCCGAAGAAAAGACGGCCGGCGGCATCATCATCCCCGACAGCGCCAAGGAAAAGCCGCAGGAAGGCGAAGTCGTCGCCGCCGGTGCGGGTTCCAAGGCCGAGGATGGCAAGGTGACCCCGCTCGACGTCAAGGCCGGCGACCGCATCCTGTTCGGCAAGTGGTCGGGCACCGAAGTCAAGATCAACGGCGAAGACCTTCTGATCATGAAGGAATCCGACATCCTCGGGATCGTCGGCTAAGCTTTTCCGACACGTTCATACAGTCAACTTCAATCCACAAACTGAAAGGGCAGTCACATGGCAGCCAAGGACGTCAAGTTTTCGCGTGACGCGCGCGAGCGCATCCTGCGCGGCGTGGACATTCTCGCCGACGCGGTGAAGGTCACGCTGGGCCCCAAGGGCCGCAACGTCGTGATCGACAAGAGCTTCGGCGCGCCGCGCATCACCAAGGACGGTGTGTCGGTCGCCAAGGAAATCGAACTGAAGGACAAGTTCGAGAATATGGGCGCCCAGATGGTGCGCGAAGTGGCGTCGAAGACCAACGACCTGGCCGGCGACGGCACCACCACCGCCACCGTTCTCGCCCAGGCGATCGTGCGCGAAGGCATGAAGTCGGTTGCCGCCGGCATGAACCCGATGGACCTGAAGCGCGGCATCGATCTGGCCGTCGCCAAGGTGGTCGAAGACATCAAGTCGCGCTCCAAGCCGGTCGCTGACTCGAAGGAAATCGCCCAGGTCGGCATCATTTCGGCCAATGGCGACCGCGAAGTCGGCGAAAAGATCGCCGAAGCGATGGAAAAGGTCGGCAAGGAAGGCGTCATCACCGTCGAGGAAGCCAAGGGCCTCGAGTTCGAACTCGATGTCGTCGAAGGCATGCAGTTCGACCGTGGCTATCTGTCGCCCTACTTCATCACCAACCCGGAAAAGATGCAGGTCGAACTCAACGACCCGTTCATCCTGATCCACGAGAAGAAGCTGTCGTCGCTGCAGGCGATGCTGCCGATCCTCGAAGCGGTCGTGCAGTCGGGCCGTCCGCTGCTGATCATCGCCGAAGACATTGAAGGCGAAGCGCTGGCGACCCTCGTCGTCAACAAGCTGCGCGGCGGCCTGAAGGTCGCGGCGGTCAAGGCGCCGGGCTTTGGCGATCGCCGCAAGGCGATGCTCGAGGACATCGCGATCCTGACCAAGGGCGAGATGATCTCGGAAGATCTGGGCATCAAGCTGGAAAGCGTCACGCTCGGCATGCTCGGCCAGGCCAAGCGCGTCACCATCGACAAGGACAACACCACCATTGTCGACGGTGCGGGCGACGAAGGCGCGATCAAGGCGCGTTGCGACGCGATCCGCCAGCAGATCGAACAGACCACCAGCGACTATGACCGCGAAAAGCTCCAGGAGCGTCTGGCCAAGCTTGCGGGCGGCGTGGCTGTCATCAAGGTCGGCGGCGCGACCGAAGTCGAGGTCAAGGAGCGTAAGGACCGCGTTGACGATGCCCTGCACGCGACCCGCGCGGCCGTGGAAGAAGGCATTGTTCCGGGCGGCGGCACCGCGCTGCTCTATGCCACCAAGGCGATCGAAGGCCTGAAGGGCGGCAATGAAGACCAGACCCGCGGCGTCGACATCGTGCGCCGTTCGCTGACCGCGCTGGTCCGCCAGATCGCGGCCAATGCGGGCCATGACGGGGCCGTCGTGTCGGGCAAGCTGCTCGACCAGTCGGACACCTCGTTCGGCTTCAACGCCGCGACCGACACCTATGAAAACCTGGTCGCCGCCGGCGTCATCGACCCGACCAAGGTCGTCCGCACGGCGCTGCAGAACGCGGCTTCGGTCGCCGGTCTGCTGATCACCACCGAAGCGACCATCGCGGAACTGCCGGAAGACAAGCCGGCCGCGCCGATGGGTGCCGGTGGCATGGGCGGCATGGGCGGCATGGATTTCTGATCCGGCCGGTCAGCCTGACCGACAGAAAGGGCCGGGGGGCATTCCCCCGGCCCTTTTTCTTTGGGTCAGCATGTCGTTGACGGTCCGGTCAGGTGCGGGTTGACGGTATCGTCAATCTCGACTTGCCGGCCGCCGTCAATGATCGCCTGACCCACACGTCAATTGCCGGTTGATTTGGGCGTCAACCAGAACCTGTCTATAATGTCAGGGCATGATTGACGGGATGGCGATGACCGAAGACGAACAGACGCGGCTGCGCGCGCGCACCGCCGGGATCGTGCCCTTCTGGGCGATGGCCAAGACGCCGGCTTTGACCGGCGACCGCAAGGATGATTTTCCGGCGCTGATTTCAGCCGCCAATGTCGTTGCCGAAGAGGCGCGGCTGGCGCTGCACCGCTGGATCGAGGCGGCGCGCCGTTCGGGCATGAGCTGGAGCGAGGTCGGCGACGTGCTCGGCATCAGCAAACAGGCGGCGCAGCAGCGGTTTCGCAGTCTCGCCAGTCCGGGCGGCGACGCCGTGGCGGCTGACGGCGATGACGGGGTCGAACTGGTCCGCATCGGCGCCACCGCGTTCAACGAACTGGCGATCCTGCAGGCGGAGGGGCTGAACGGGATGGAGCTGCTGCGCACCGGCGCGCTGCATCTGGTGTTCCGCCGCACCGCGCAGCGCTGGGAATATTGCCGCACCCTCGGCCGCGCGCCCGAGGGCGGCTGGACGCATGTGTCCACCTGGTTCCCGTTTCATTATTACAAGCGCGCGCTTGGCTGATCCCGGCGGCGCGGGATTTAGGCGTTCAGTTTCGGGCGCACACGCGCTAACGAGCGCCATGTCCCGAAATCTTCCCGTCGTCGCGATTGTCGGCCGCCCCAATGTCGGCAAATCGACCCTGTTCAACCGTCTGGTCGGCAAGAAGCTGGCGCTGGTCGACGACCGCCCCGGCGTCACCCGCGACCGGCGCGAGGGCGATGCGCATCTGCTGGGCGTCGATTTCAAGGCCATCGACACCGCCGGGTTCGAGGATGAGGATCCCCAGTCGCTGCCCGGCCGGATGCGCGCCCAGACCGAGGCGGCGGTGCGCGAGGCCGATGTCGCGCTGTTCCTGATCGATGCCCGTGCCGGGCTGGTGCCGCTGGACGAGGAAATCGGCCGCTGGCTGCGCGCCGAGGACACGCCGGTGGTGCTGGCCGTCAACAAGGCGGAAGGCCGCGCGGGCGAACAGGGCGCGATCGAGGCGATGGCGCTGGGCTTTGGCGAGCCGATCCTGCTGTCGGCCGAACATGGCGAGGGGGTGGCCGATCTGTTCACCGCGCTGCTGCCCTATATCGACCGCCCGGACGAGGAACCGGAGATCGACGCCGATGAGGAAGAGGCTGCCCGCTCCGGCCCGCTCAAGCTTGCCATTGTCGGGCGGCCCAATGCCGGCAAATCGACCTTGGTCAACCGCATCCTCGGCGAAGACCGGATGATTACCGGGCCGGAGGCCGGGATCACCCGCGATTCGATCGCCATCGACATGGACTGGCAGGGCCGGCCGGTGCGGCTGATCGACACGGCGGGGATGCGCAAGCGCGCCAATGTGACCGACAAGCTGGAAAAACTGTCGGTCGCCGATGCGCGCCGGGCGGTGGATTTCGCCGAAGTGGTGGTGCTGCTGCTCGATGCGACGCGCGGGCTGGAGGCGCAGGATCTGAAGATCGCCGATGCCGTGCTGCAGGAAGGCCGGGCGCTGATCATCGCGCTCAACAAATGGGATGTCGCCGAAAACGCCTCGTCGCTTTTCAATGGCGTGCGCGCGGCGCTTGAAGAGGGGCTGGCACAGGTCAAGGGGCTGCCGGTGCTGACCGTGTCGGCGGTGACCGGCAAGGGCATCGACACGCTGATCAAGGTGGCGTTCGAAACGCGCGAGGCCTGGTCGCGGCGCGTGCCGACCGGGGAGCTCAACCGCTGGTTCGAAGCGGCGATGGAGCGCAACCCGCCGCCCGCGCCCGGCGGCAAGCGGATCAAGCCGCGCTATGTGACCCAGGTGAAGACGCGGCCGCCCAGCTTCGTGCTGTTCGGCACCCGCGTCGATCTGCTGCCCGAAAGCTATCGCCGCTATCTGGTCAACGGCATCCGCCGCGATCTCGGCTTTGGCGCGGTGCCGGTGCGGCTGACGGTGCGCGCGCCCAAAAATCCGTTCGACCGCTGATCCGCGAATGTCGCGGCGGGTGAAGGGCTTGCCGGCGGCGGCATCGTCAACCCGCTGGTAAGGGTCGCGCCGCTAAGCCCGGTTCATGGACGATGCTGGCCCGATTCTGGTTGATTGGACCGCCTTTGCCCGTGCCCGGCAGGAGCTGGGCGCCGGGTTCGTGCGCATTCTTGGCTATTTCCGCGAAGATGGCGTGAAATCGGTGGCCGCGATCGAGGCCGCGATGCGCGCCAAGGATGCCGCCGCGCTGGTGCGCCCGGCGCACACGCTGAAGGGCGAGGCGCAGCAATTCGGGGCCGACCCGCTCGCCGAGATTGCCGAGGAAATCGAAATGGTTGCGCGGCGCTGTGTCGAACTGCGCACCAGCCCGGACGAGCTGATCCCCCAGGTCGTCAGGCTGCGCCCGCTGTTTGAACAGACGCTGGAGCTGTTCGACCGCGAGACCAACCCGCTGGTCGAACGCCGCGGCGGCTTTGGCCGGCGGCCCGACGGCTTCGGCCGCGCTGCCGGCTGAAACCGGCACCAGCTCTCGTCGCGCGGGTTAGTCGGGCGGGTTAGTCGCGCGGCAGGCGGGCCATGCTGAGCGCCGCGCAGCCCAGCAGCAATGCCGCGATCAGCAGCACCGGGGCCGGATCGGACGGGAAGAACCGCGCGACGACCGGGCCCATCACGCTCGACACGATCAGCTGCGGCAGCACGATGAAGATGTTGAACAGCCCCATATAGGTGCCAAGCCGCGCCGCCGGCAGCGCATTGGCAAGGATCGCATAGGGAAAGGTGAGGATCGCCGCCCAGGCGATGCCGATCAGCGCCATCGGCGCGATCAGCGCGACAGGCCGGTCGACCGCCAGAAAGCCCGCAAAGCCGGCCGCGCCCAGCATCAGACAGGCGATATGGGCATTGCGCGGCCCCAGCCGGCGCGCCGCATGGGGCAGAGCGAAGGCGGCGAGGGCGGCGACGCCGTTATAGACGGCAAACAGCACCCCGACCCAGTCGGCCCCGTTCTGATAGGCGGCGCTGCCGGCATCGGTCGCGCCGCAGAAACGCTGGGTGACAACCGGGGTGGTGAAAATCCACATGATGAACAGGGCTGACCAGGTAAAAAACTGCACCAGCGCCAGCGCCCGCATCGCCGGCGGCATCGCATCGAGATCGCCGATGATCATCACCGCCGCCCCGCCGCGTCCGCGCGCCTGTTGCCAGCCGGCATAAAGCCGCAACAGCCCGAACCCGGTAAGCAGCGCGCAGAGCAGCAGCAACTGCCGGTCCAGCCCGGCGCGCCACACCAGCGCGGCCCCCAACAGTCCGGCGCCGACCAGTCCCGCCGCCCACAGCCCGCCGCGCGCAGGCTGGGCCGCAACCGTCGCGCCATCGCCGCCGGTAATCGCCGCCGCAGCGGGGCGGGCATCATCGGCGCTGGGCGGATATTCGCGCGTTGTCGCCACCGTCCAGACCACCGCACCGAACAGCGCGGCCGCGCCGAGATAGAATGCGACGCGCACCGACTCCGGCACTTCGCCCGGCGGGGCGGTGTTGCTCAGCCCGAACACAGAGGTGAGCAGCATCGGCGCGAGCGAGGCCAAGACCGCGCCCGCGCCGATGAACCCGGTCTGGAACGCAAAGCCGGCAGCGCGCTGGCGCGGCGGCAGCATGTCGCCGACAAAGGCGCGAAACGGCTCCATGCTGATGTTGAGTGACGCATCGAGCAGCCACAGCAGCAACGCGGCGGCGACCAGTCCGCCGGCATTGGGCATGGCGATCAGCGCCAGCGCCGCCAGCACCGCGCCGAGCAGAAAAAACGGCCGCCGCCGCCCGAACCGGGTCCAGCTCCGGTCGCTGAAATGGCCGATCAGCGGCTGCACGATCAGCCCGGTCAGCGGGGCTGCCACCCACAGGATCGCCAGATCGTCGATGGCAGTGCCGAGCGACTGGAAGATGCGCGACACATTGGCGTTTTGCAGCGCAAAGCCGATCTGGATGCCGAAAAAACCGAATGAGATGTTCCACAGCCCGGTCCAGCGCTGGGCCGGGCGCTCCGGCTGGCCGGATATCGGCGCGGCCGCCTGTTCGGCATGCCCGGCGGCGGCCGCGACCGGCATGGCGGTCATCGCCCGGTCCCGCTCGACCGGCGGACGACCAGCCGCGGCGGCAGCACGCGGCTTTCGGCCTTGTCGCCGCGCACCTGGCAAAGCAGCGTGTCGACCAGCATCTCGCCCGCGCGGCGATAATCCTGCGCGACCGAGGTCAGCGGCGGGCTGGCCAGCCCGGCGGCGGGAATGTCGTCATAGCCGGTGACGGCGACCTGCCCGGGCACATCGATGCCATGTTCAGCCAGCGCCCGCAGCGCGCCGATGGCGATCAGGTCGCTGGCGGCGACAATCGCGTCAAAGGCGATGCCGCGCCCGATCAGCCGGCAGGTCGCATCATGGCCCGCCGCCTCGGTGGTGATCGCATCGACCTGCAGGCCCGGATCGACGGGCAGCCCGGCCCCGGCCAGCGCCCGGCACACGCCCCGGTAGCGGTCGTGAAACTCGGGATAATGCGACGAGGCATCGCCGACAAAGGCGATGCGCCGCCGCCCCCCGGCAATCAGATGCGCGGCCGCCTCATGCCCGCCCAGCACATTGTCGCAGCCGATGGTCAGCCCCGGCTGCCCCGGCTCGACCGACCCCCAGCGTACGAAGCGCGTGCCCTGCGCGACCAATTGCTCCAGCCGGCTGCGATAGCTTTCATAATCGCCATAGCCGAGCAGGATCAGCCCGTCGGCCTTGCGGCTGTCCTCATAATCGACATGCCAGTTGCTCGACATCTGCTGGAACGAGGTCAGCAGGTCATAGCCCCTGAGGCCGCAGGTGCGGGTGATCGAGCCGAGCATCGACAGGAAAAACGGATTGATCAGCGAATCGTCCGAGGTCGGATCCTCGAAGAACAGCAGCGCCAGCGTGTTGCTCTGCCGCCGCCTGAGGCTCGAGGCGTGCTTGTCGACCGTGTAGTTGAGTTGGAGGGCGATCGCCTCGATCCGCTTGCGCGTCGCCTCGCTGACCGCCGGATCGCCGCGCAGCGCGCGCGACACGGTCGGCTGCGACACGCCCGCGCGCTGGGCGATGTCGAACGACGTCAGCTTTTCCTGCATGCCCTGCGGCGCTCCTGCCCTGTGCCCGCATCTGTGCGCGGATCGGGGGCAAGACTAGCCAGCCGGACGGGCAAGGGAAAGCGCCGCCGAGACAGGCGGCCTTGAATACGTATTCGCTTGGCTTCTGCGCCGGCCGGCTCTGCGTCACATAAGGTCGTGTTGTGACGGTTTTGTGCGTCGATCGGCCGGGGGCGGCCGCGATGCCGGCCGCCGGCTCGCCAGAGGCCGGGGCCCAAGGGGAGGAAGATCATGACGAACGACATGCGCGCCCGTCGGGGCCGCAAGGCCATTCTTGCCGCCGGCATCAGCCGCAGCGTCTTTGCCGCGGCGATGCTCGCCTGCGCCGCGCCCGGCCTTGCCCAGCCCGTGACCGACGATGCCGAAGCGCAGAAAGCTGCCGAGCGCGACGCGCCGGCGGGCGACATCATCGTCACCGGCTTCCGTCAGGCGCTGGAAACGGCGGTCGCGGAAAAGAAGAATATCGACCAGATCGTCGAATCGCTGTCGTCCGAAGACATTGGCCGCCTGCCCGACGCGTCGATCGCGGAATCGATCGCCCGTCTGCCCGGCATCACCTCGCAGCGCGTCTCGGGCCGGTCGAACGTCATCTCGATCCGCGGCTTCGCGCCCGATTTCTCGACCACGCTGCTCAATGGCCGCGAACAGACCTCGACCGGCGACAACCGCGCGGTCGAATATGATCAATACCCGTCGGAAATCATCAATCAGGTGCTGATCTACAAGACGCCGAGCGCGTCGCTGGTCGGCCAGGGGCTGTCGGGCACCGTCGATCTGCGCACCATCCGCCCGCTCGAGTTCGGCAAGCGCGTGTTCGCGGTCGGCGCGCGCGGCAATTACACCGATCTCGGCAAGCTCAACTCGGGCTCGCGCGAGCTTGGCTACCGGGTCAATGGCTATTTCGTCGACCAGTTCAAGAATGACGAGATCGGCATCGTGCTCTCGGCCTCCTATGTCGACGAGCCGTACCAGATCGAGGAATTCAACGCCTGGGGCTATGCCGGCACGCCGTCGGGCAATGTGATCGGCGGGTCCAAATCCTATGCGACCTCGACGGTGCTCAAGCGGCTTGGCCTGCAGGGCACGGTCGAATGGCAGGTGTCGGACAGCTTCACCACCTCGGTCGATGCCTTTTACACCGATTTCGAGGATCGCCAGATCAAGCGCGGGATCGAACTGCCGCTGGGCTTTGCCCGGCCGGTGACCGGTGCGCAGTCGGCGGGCGGGTTCGTGACCGCCGGCACCTTCACTGGGGTCGAGGGCGTGGTGCGCAACGACGCGTTCGAGCGCAAGGCCAAGCTCTATTCGTTCGGCTGGAACGGCACCTACAAGGGCGACAATGGCTGGAATGCGTTTCTCGACATCAGCTATTCGCGCACCGACCGCAACGAACTGGTGCTTGAAACCAATGCCGGCACCGGGCGCGGCGCGGGCGTGGGCGCGACCGACACCATTTCCTTCACCAGCGGGCCGCGCGGCACTCAGTTCCGCCCGGGGCTGAATTATGGCGATTACGGCCTGATCCAGCTGACCAGCCCGCTCGGCTGGGGCGGGGACCAGACCGCGGTCGATGGCCGGCGCATCGTTGGCGGGCAGGACGGCTATTACAACAACCGCATCATCGATGACGAGCTGATGCAGTTCCGGGGCGAGGTGGAGCGCGAGCTGGGCGGCCTGTTCCGCAGCGTCCAGCTTGGCCTGAACTACACCAACCGCTCCAAATCGCTCACCCCGGACGAGGCCTTTATCGGGCTGATCGCCAACACCGACGGCACGGTCAGCGTGCCGGTGCCGCAGGCATTCCGGCTGGCGCCGACCAATCTCGGTTTTCTGGGGCTTGGCCCGGTCATCAGCTATGATCCGGTCGCGCTGCTCAACCGCGGCAATGTCTATCAGCGCGTGCCGAACCCCTATGGCGACGTGATCGTCAAATCGTTCGACATCTCCGAACGGTTGATGATCGGCTATACCCAGCTCAACATCGACACCGATATCGGCGCCAGCCGCCTGACCGGCAATATCGGCGTGCAGGCGATCTTCACCGACCAGAAATCCTCCGGCGCGCAGGCGGCGTTTCTGGGCACGAACCCCAATGGTTCGCCAAACGTCACCGGCCTCCCGCGCCGCGAGGGCGACAGTTATACCGATATCCTGCCCAGCCTGAACCTGTCGCTGCGCCTGCCGAGCGACCTTGTCATCCGCTTCGGCGCGGCGCGCGAAATCGTGCGGTCGCGGATCGACGATCTCCGCGCCAGCCTCAGCTATGGCACGGAGTTCAACACCGGCGCGGTCGATGCGCAGGGGGTGCCGGCAGCGGTGGTGCGCGGCAGCTCGGGCAATCCCGCGCTGCGGCCGTGGCGCGCCAATGCGGTCGACCTGACGGTCGAGAAATATTTCGGCGGGACCAAGGGCTATGTCGCCGCCCAGCTCTTCTACAAGGACCTGAAGAGCTATATTTACGAAGAAAATATCCCTTTCGATTTCAGCGGCCTGCCTGTGCCGCCGGCCGGCACCATCGATCCCGACGGGCCGACCGGGCCGCTGCCGCCACGCCCGATCACGATCATCACCGCGGGCGATGTCCGCGCCCCGATCAACGGCCAGGGCGGCGAGCTTTACGGCATCGAACTGGCCGGCACATTGCCGTTCAGCGTGTTCACCTCGGCGCTTGACGGCTTCGGCCTGACCGGCGGCGGCAGCTTTACCGAAAGCCGCATCAGCCCCGCGCCGGGCCAGCCTTCGACTGCCATTCCCGGCTATTCCAAATGGGTGGCGAACGGCACCGCCTATTTCGAGAAATGGGGCCTGAACGTGCGCGGCAGCGTCCGCTACCGGTCGAGCTTTATCGGCGAAGTGTCGGGCTTTGGTGCCAACCGGGTTCGTCGCCGCGCGCTGGCGGAAACCGTCATCGACGGCCAGATCGGCTATGATTTCCAGGAAGGCAGCCCGCTCTATGGCCTGTCGCTGTTCATCCAGGGGCAGAATCTGACCGACGAGCCGTTCGTGACGATCAATCCGGGCGCGCCCAACGAAGTCATCGACTATCAGTCGTTCGGACGGCGGTTCCAGGCGGGCTTCACCTACCGCTTCTGACCGGCGGGGGAGGGGCGCGATGGACGGGCGGATCACCTCGATCGTCATTCTGGGCGGGGGCACGGCGGGCTGGATGGCCGCCGCCGCCCTCAGCCGGCTGGTGCCGCAGCCAACGGCGATCACGCTGATTGAATCCGACCAGATCGGCACGGTCGGGGTCGGCGAGGCGACGATTCCGCCGATCCGCCAGTTCAATGCCAGCCTTGGCATCGACGAGGACCGGTTCGTGCGCGCGACCGGCGGCAGCTTCAAGCTGGGGATCGCGTTCGAGGGCTGGGGCGCGCCGCAATCGCGCTATATCCATGCCTTTGGCGCGATCGGGCGCGGGCTGGGCGTGCTGCCCTATCATCATTACTGGCTGCGCCACCGCGCCGAAGGCGGGACGGCGGGGCTGTGGGACGCATCGCCCTGCGCACAGGCCGCCGATGCCAATCGCTTCGCGCGGGTCGAGGACCGGCCGGGCGCGCCCGCATCGGGCATGGCCTGGGCGTTTCATTTCGATGCCGCCCTGTATGCGGCGTTTCTGCGCGGCGAGGCCGAGGCGCGCGGCGTCATGCGCGTCGAGGGGCGGGTAGAGCATGTCCGCCGCGATCCCGAAACCGGCTTCGTCACCGCGCTCGCACTCGACGGGGACCGGCAGGTCGAGGGGCAATTGTTCATCGACTGCACGGGCTTTGCCGCGCTGCTGATCGGCGGCGCGCTCGGCACCGGCTTTGACGACTGGTCGCGCTGGCTGCCCTGCGACCGCGCGCTGGCGGTGCCATCGGCACCTGCCGGGCCGCTTGTGCCCTATACGCGCTCGATCGCGCGGGCGGCGGGCTGGCAATGGCGCATCCCGCTTCAGCACCGCACCGGCAACGGCCTTGTCTATGCCAGCGCGGTCATGTCCGACGACGAGGCGGCGGCGACGCTGCTCGGCGGGCTGGACGGGGCACCGCTTGCCACCCCGCGGCCGCTGCGCTTCACCGCCGGGCGGCGGCGGCGGGCCTGGGACCGCAATGTCGTGGCGCTGGGGCTGGCGAGCGGCTTTCTCGAGCCGCTGGAATCAACCAGCATCCACCTCGTCCAGTCGGGCATCGCCCGGCTGGTCGACCTGTTCCCGCGCCGGGGGTTCGATCCCGCCGACATCGCCGAATATAATCGCGACACCGAGGCCGAGTGGACGGCGATCCGCGATTTCCTGATCCTGCACTATCACGTCAACCGGCGGCCCGAGCCGTTCTGGCGCGACCGTGCGGCGATGGCGGTGCCCGACAGCCTTGCCCAGCGGATCGCGCTGTTCCGCGCCAATGGCCGCATCACCCGCCAGCCGCACGAGCTGTTCACGGAGGCGGCATGGCTGCAGGTGATGATCGGGCAGGGGATCATCCCCGCCGGCTATCACCCCTTTGCCGACCGGCTGGATGCGGCGCAGCTGGCGGAGTTCATCGCGCTCAACCGCGCCCATGCCGGGCATGTCGCAGCACAGCTGCCCGATCATGCCGCCTTCATCGCCGCGACCTGTGCGGCGACCGCCGGGGCGGCAGCGGCGTGAAGGCGCTCCGGCCCCTGATCGCGGCGCTGGCGCTGCTCGCCCCGCGGCTGACGACGCGCGGCTGGCGGCTGGGTGCGGCGGGTGCGCTGGCGCTGCTGGTCTGGGCGGTGATGGCCGCGCTGGTGCCGGCCTGTCTGCCGGTGGCGGACGGCGATGCCGTGCTGGCCACATTTCATCCGCATGGTTTCGGCTTTGCCGCTGCCGGGATCGGCCAGTCAGCCGGGGCATGGGTGGCGGCGGCCGGGCTGGCTATGGCGGGACTGGCGGCTTTTGCGGCGGCGCAGATGCGCGCCCGGCCGGCAGACGGAATGGCGGACGGCGGCGGTGCGGCCGACGACATGGCCGGCGCACAGGCCGCGCTGCTGCTGGCGGCGGGCGTGGCCGGCGCGTTGCTTGGTGCGCTCGCCAATCTGTCGGTCGCCGCGTTCGGTGCCGGCCTTGCCGTGCCGCTGCTCGCCCGCGCGGTGGTCGCAGCGCTCAAGCGGCGCTGGCCGGTGCGGCTCGGCCTGTCGCTCGCCGCCATCGGGCTGGTGTGGCAGACGCTGGGGCTGGCGCTCGATCTGGCGCGCGGCCGCCCGGCGGCGGTGGTCGCCCGCGCCCATGCGCCGCTCGGGGCCGGCTGTCAGGCGGCGCGCACGCTCGACCAGATCGAGCGGCTGACCCCGGGCACCATCGCCGCCCCGCCCGAGCTGGGCGGGCATCTGCTTGGCGCGACGCCGCACCGTGTGCTCGCCGCGCCGGTCGCAGCCGCAACGGCGGGCAACCGCGCCTGGTATGATCTGATCCTCGCCGCGCCTGACACCGCCCGCTATCAGGCGGCGCTGTGGGCGGTCGATTATCTGCTGCTGTGCCCGGAAAGCCTGACCGGCCTGCCGGCCGCGCTGCCGCCGCGCAGCCTGGCCGCGCGGCTGCGGGCGGGCGAGGTGCCCGACTGGCTGGAGCCGGTGCCGATCCTGGGCAGCCGGGCGCGGATCTGGCGGGTCTTGCCGGTGGCGGCGTCCGCCCGGTAGAGGCGCGCGCGTGACTTCTTCCCCGAACTGGCTCGACCGGCGCGCGACCGCCCTTGTCCTGATGCTGCTGGCGGCGCTGCCGCTGCTGTGGCCGCAGGTGCCGCCTCTGATCGACGTGATCGGCCATATGGGCCGTTACCGGGTGGAGACGGCGCGTGACGTCGCCTCGCTCGCCACCGGCTTCGGCTTTGAATGGCGGCTGATCGGCAATCTGGGCATCGATCTGCTGATCGTGCCGCTCGCGCCGCTGATCGGAGTGGAGGCGGGGACCAAGCTGATCGTCATCCTGATCCCGGTGCTGACGGTCGCGTCGCTGCTCTGGCTGTCGCGCGAGGTGCATGGCCGGGTGCAGCCGCATCTGCTGTTCGCGCTGCCGCTGGCTTACGGCTTCCCGTTCCATTTCGGCTTCATCAATTTCTGCCTGTCGGTCGCGCTGTCGCTGGCCGCGCTCGCGCTGTGGATCCGGCTCGGGCGGCAGCAGCGGCTGCGCCTGCGCGCCGGGCTGTTCCTTGTCATCGGCGCGCTGCTCTGGGTCGTCCATATGGTCGGCTGGGGGATGCTGGGCATCGGCGCGTTCGGGGCGGAGTTTGTCCGCCTGCGCCGCGCCGGGCGGGGTGTGGTGGCGGCCGGGCTGGGGGCTGGCATCGCCTGCCTGCCGCTGGCGGCCGCCTTCGGGCTGATAGCGCTGGTCAAAAGCGAATCGCCGCAGGCGCGCAGCTGGGATTTCTTCAACTGGTGGGCCAAGCTTTACTGGGTGCTGTCGCTGGTGCGCGACCGGTGGCGCGATCTCGACATCATTTCGGCCGCCATCGTCTATCTGATGATCCTGACCGCGCTGGTCGACCGGCGGCTGCGCGTCGATCCGGTGCTGGCGCTGCCCGCACTGCTGGGGCTGGGCGTGTTCGTGCTGATGCCGCGCGTCGCGGTCGGCTCGGCCTATGCCGATATGCGGCTGCTGCCCTGGATTGCGATGCTGGCGCTGGCGGCCGTCGCCGTCCGCCCCGGCCATGCGCGACTGGCGACGGTGATCGCCTGTGCGGGCCTCGCCTTTGTCGGGCTGCGCACCGGCGCGACGACCGCCAGTTTCCTGCTCTATGACCGGCTGCACCGCGACGAGGCGCGCGCGCTCGAGCATCTGCCGCGGGGCGCGCCGGTGCTGTCGCTGGTCGCGCGCAATTGCCGCTGGGAATGGACGACCGCCCGGACCGAGCATCTGCCCGCGCTCGCCATCGTGCGGCGCGATTCTTTCACCAACGATCAATGGGCGGTCGACAATGCCCAGCTGATCAGCATCCGCCAGCCGGGCGTCGGGCGCTATGGCCGCGATCCGTCGCACATCGTCTTCCCCAAATGGTGCCGGGGCGGCGAGGGCTCCGATCTCGACCGCGCGGTCGCCGAGTTCAATCGCCGGGCGTTCGACTATGTCTGGACGATCCATGCCCCGCCGGGGGCGGTGCGCGCCGCCGATCTGACGCTGGTCTGGACGAATGGCCGCTCCGCGCTCTACCGGGTGGTGAAATAGGAAACCCCGCCATGCGCCGTCCGGACCAGTCGCTCCTGCTGTCGATCGTCGTCCCCTGTTACAATGAGGAAGCGTGCCTGCCCGAGCTGCACCGGCGGCTGTCGGCGGCCGCGCAGGCGGCGGTGGGCGACGCGCATGAGATCGTGCTGGTCAATGACGGGTCGCGCGATGCCAGCTGGCGGGTGATGCAGACGCTGGCGGCCGCCGATCCGCATGTCGTCGCGGTCAACCTGTCGCGCAATCACGGCCATCAGCTGGCGCTGACCGCGGGGCTGGATCTGTGCGCGGGCGCGCGCATCCTGATCATCGACGCCGATCTGCAGGACCCGCCCGAGCTGCTGGGCGCGATGATGGCCGAAATGGACGCCGCCGCGGCCGATGTCGTCTATGCGGTGCGCCGCCAGCGCGAGGGCGAGACCTGGTTCAAGCGCGCGAGCGCGGCGGGCTTCTACCGGCTGCTGTCGCGGCTGTCGCCGACGCCGATCCCGGTCGACACCGGCGATTTCCGGCTGATGAGCCGCCGCGCGCTCGACGCGCTGCTCAGCCTGCCCGAACAGGCGCGCTTCATCCGCGGCATGGTGGCGTGGATCGGCTTCCGCCAGCTGCCGTTCCTCTATGACCGGGCCGAGCGCCATGCCGGCACGTCCAAATATCCGCTCGCCAAGATGATCGCCTTCGCGCTCGATGCGGTGACCGGGTTTTCGGTCGCGCCGCTGCGGCTCGCCAGCCATGTCGGCCTGTGGCTGGGGGCGGCCTCGGTGCTGCTGCTCGGCTATATCCTGATCGCCTGGGCGCGCGGGGCGACGGTCGAAGGCTGGACATCGCTGATGTTCGTCGTCGTGACGCTGGGGGCCGTGCAGATGTTCGTGCTCGGCATGATCGGCGAATATCTCGGCCGGCTCTATATCGAGGCCAAGCGGCGGCCGCTCTATCTGGTCGCCGACATTGTCGGCGGCGACCGCGATGGCCAGCGGGCCTCGGCGCGGCTCGGCTATGTCGCCGCCGATGCGATGGCGACGAACGACACGCCGGGCGGCATCGGCACGCGCCCGACCAGATAGCGTTCCAGCCCGAAAATCCCCTCGAACAGCGCGTTCACCGGGGCGGGCGGCAGCGCATCGTCGCTCGACGAGCGCCCGGTCAGCCGCCCGGCGACGCGCGCCGCCGCCGCCAGCGGGAACAGCAGCGCGTTGAACGGGCTGAACAGCTCGAGCTTCAGCCCCGCTTCGGCGATCACCGTCTTGAGCGCCCGCGCCGTGTAGCGGCGCTGGTGGTGATTGACGACGTCATGCGCGCTCCACATCCACGGATGGGCGGGCACGGTGATCAGGATCCGCCCGCCCGGGCGCAGCGTCTCGGCAATGCGGACCAGCGAGGCGCGGTCGTCGGCGACATGTTCGATCACGTCGAGCACGGCGACCAGATCATAATGCGCGTCGGCCACGCCCGCGAGCGCGGGCAGCGGCGCATCCATCACCGGCTTGCCGAACCGCGCGCTTGCCAGCGCGCGCGCCGCGGGATCGATCTCGATCCCGTCGACGCTGCCGAAACGGGCGAGCATCGCCAGATTATGGCCGGTGCCGCAGCCGATTTCGAGCAGCCGGGCATCGGCCGGCAGCGGAATGTGGCGCGCGATCAGCCCGGCCAGGATCTCGCGCCGGGCGCGATACCACCAATGCCGGCTGTCCAGTTCGGCCATGCGGTCATAGACAATGCGTTCCATCAGCCGAACACCCAGTTGCGGTTGAGCAGGAAGGTGACGACCGGCGTCACGAACACCATCGGCAGCACCGCCCACCATGGCTCGCCGCCGGCCAGATCGGTCAGCGACCAGACCCACAGGCTGTTGAGGCTGAAGCTGACCAGCGAGACGATCACGAACCGCCCGGTGGTGCGCGCGACATTGTCGCGCTGGCCATGGCCGCGAAAGCTCCAGCGGCTGTGCATGACATAGCCGATCAGCGCCGCGACCAGATAGGCAAGCACATTGGCGGCAAGCGGCGGCACGCCCATGAACTGCGCCGGCACCGCATAGACGGCCGCGCCCAGCAGCGTCACAAAGCCGCCGGTGATCAGAAAGCGCAGCAACTGACCGTAAAGCGCGCGCCGTTCGGGCGGAATCCGCGCCATCAGCATATCGAGTGGTTCACCTTTCACGCCGACCGCCCTAATGCGCTCGCCATGCAATGGGAACCGCCACATCGCGCCGACGATCCGTTACAGCCGGTCTGGGACTGGCTGGGGGACCACTGGCGGTCGGTGCTGGTGCTGTTCTGGCTGCTGCTGTGCGCCTGGATGCTGTCGGAACGGGCGGGGGCGATCCGGGGCTTTGCCCTGCCCGATACCGACGACAATCTGCGCATCGCCCAGGTCCGCGCCTGGCTGGCCGGGCAGGACTGGTTCGATCTGCGGCAGATGAAGCTCAACCCGCCGGGCGGGTTCAACATTCACTGGTCGCGGATCGTTGATCTGCCGATCGCCGCGCTGATCCTCGGCCTGCGGCCGTTTGTCGGCGGGGTGATGGCCGAAAAGGCGGCGGTCGCCATCGCACCGATGCTGCCGCTGCTGCTCGCGATGTTCGCGCTGGCGCTCGCCGCGCGGCGGCTGGTCGCGCCCGGGGCATGGCTGCTCGCGGCCGCGCTGCTGCCCTTTGCCCATGGCACGATGGGCATGTTCCGCCCGCTCAGGATCGATCATCATGGCTGGCAGCTGGCGCTGCTGGCGCTCACCATCGCTGCGCTGGCCGATCCCCGGCGCGGGCGCGGGGGCATGATCGTCGGCATTGCCAGCGCGGTGTCGCTGGCGATCGGGCTGGAGCTGCTGCCCTATATCGCGGTGGCCGGGGCCTCGATCGTGCTGCGCTGGATCGTCCATGCCGAAGCGCGGCCGCGCATGCTGGCCTATGCGCTGTCCTTCGGGCTGGCGACGATCATCGCCTATGTCGGCTTTGCCTCCTACGCCAATCACCAGCCGCTGTGCGATGCGCTGACCCCGGTCTGGCTGACGATGGTTGCGGTCGCCTGTCTGGCGGTGGCGGCCATCGCCATTCCCCCGGCCGAAAGCTGGCAGACCCGGCTGGCGCTGGCCGGCCTTGCCGGGGCGGCGGCGCTGGCGTTTTTCTGGTTCGCATGGCCGGGCTGTCATGGCCGGCCCGAAGGCGTGTCGCCCGAGCTGTACCGGCTGTGGCTGGGCAATGTGCGCGAGGCCAAGCCGCTGTTCGCGCAGGATTGGCCGCTGTTCATGGGGCTGTCGGTGCTGCCGGCGCTCGGGCTGGGCGGGGCCGGCTTCTGCCTGTGGCGCGCGCGCGGCAGCGAAGCGTTTTACCCGTGGCTGTCGGTCATCGTGATGTCGGTGTTTTCGGTGGTCATGCTGCTGTGGCAGGTGCGCGCCGGGCCGGCGTCGCAGCTGATCGCGCTGTTCGGCTGTGCGGGGCTGATCTGGCCGCTGGTGCTGCGCGCACGCGCCTCGACCCGGATGGCGGTGCGCGTGGCCGTGCCGGCGGCGCTGCTGAGCGCGGTGCCGGCCGCGAGCATGGTCAGCGCGCTGCCCATCTATCCCAAATCGCGGCCCGGCCCGCTGCGTGCCAAGATCAACCGCGCCAGCCGGCTCTGCCCGACGCTCGCCGCGCTCGCCCCGATCGCGCGGTTGCCCGCGACCACGATCTTCACCTTTGTCGACCTTGGCCCCCGACTGATCGCGGTGACGCATCACAAGGCGATTGCCGGGCCGTATCACCGCAATGGCGACGCGATTCTGGACGTGCATCACGCCTTTGACGGCACGCCGCAGCAGGCGCAGGCGATCATGCGCGCGCATGGCGCAACGCATCTGCTGGTGTGCCCGTATCTGCCCGAATCGACGATCTACAAGGCGCGCAGCCCGAACGGCTTTTACGCCCGGTTGCAGCGCGGTGAGCGGTTCGGCTGGCTGACGCCGGTTCCGCTGCCCAAGGGATCGCCCTATTGGCTGTGGCGGCTGGACCCCGGCGCGCGCTGATCTGATCGGGTGGAGTTTCCGGGCGGCGCGCCCGGTTCAGCTGCCCCGGTCAGCTGCCCGGTTCAGCTCAGCGCGCCGCGAATGCCGTCGATCACGAACTGCACGGCCAGCGCCGCCAGGATGACGCCGAGCACGCGGGTGATCATTGCCTCGATCTTGTGGCCGACCAGCCGCATCAGCGGCCCGGCGACGAGCAGCGCCACCATCGTCAGCACCAGCACGCCGCCCAGCGCCGCCAGCACGGTCAGGCTTTCCGCCCAGCCGGTGCCGCGCGACATCAGCAGCATGGCGCTGGCGATCGATCCCGGGCCGGCGATCATCGGAATGCCCATCGGAAACACCGACACATCCTCGATCGTCGGCTGGGCCTTCACCTCCTCGGCACGGGATTCGCGGCGCTCCTGACGCTTTTCGAACACCATTTCGAGCGCGATCAGGAACAGCATCACCCCGCCGGCGATGCGGAACGCATCGAGGCTGATGCCGAGCGCGCGCAGAAACACCTCGCCAAAGATGGCAAAGGCGAACAGGATCGCGGCGGCGACCATGACCGAGCGGACCGCCATCGCGCGGCGATGCGCCGGGGTCGCCCCCGCGGTCAGGCTGGCGAAGATCGGCGCGCAGCCCGGCGGATCGATGACGACGAAAAACGTCGCAAAGGCGGAGGCGAACAGCTCGATCATGACCGGCTCACAGCCCGGCCGGGATTGGCTGGCCGTGGCGGCGGCAGGCCGATACCAGCGTGTTGCGCAGCAGCACGGCGATGGTCATCGGGCCGACGCCGCGCGGCACCGGGGTGATCGCGCCGGCAACGGCACTGGCCGATTCGAAATCGACATCGCCGACCAGCCGGGTCTTGCCCGGTTCCGCCCCGGCGACGCGGTTGATGCCGACATCGATCACGGTCGCGCCGGGTTTCAGCCAGTCGCCCTTGACCATCAGCGGCCGGCCGACGGCGGCGACGACAATGTCGGCGCGGCGGCACAGCGCCGGCAGGTCGCGGGTGCGCGAATGGGCGATGGTCACGGTCGCGCTTTCGGCGAGCAGCAGCTGCGCCATCGGCTTGCCGACGATGTTCGACCGGCCGATCACCACCGCATCCAGCCCCGCAAGATCGCCCAGCTCGGCCTTGAGCAGCATCAGGCAGCCAAGCGGCGTGCAGGGCACGAAACCGTCAAGCCCGATGCCCAGCCGCCCGACATTGAGCGCGTGGAACCCGTCGACATCCTTGTCCGGATCGATGGCGTCGATCACCTTCTGGGTGTCGATCTGCGCGGGCAGCGGCAGCTGGACAAGGATGCCGTCGACCGCCGGATCGGCATTCAGCTGCGCGATCAGCGCCAGCAGCGCATCCTGTGCGGTGTCGGCGGGCAGCCGGTATTCGGTGCCGGCCATGCCGGCTTCGCGCGTCGCCTTGCCCTTGGCGCCGACATAGACCTGGCTGGCCGGATCTTCGCCGACCAGCACGACCGCAAGCCCCGGCGCGCGGCCGATCTGCGCCCTCAGCGCCTCGGCACCCGCGGCCACCCGGGCGCGCAGCCCGGCGGCAAAGCCATGTCCGTCGATGATCCGCGCCGCCATGTCCGCTCCTCAGACGCCCAGATACATGGAGGCAAGCTGGGTGCGGATCAGCCGGTCGATCAGGCCGATCACCAGCAGCACGACCAGCGGCGACAGATCGAGCGCGCCCAGATCGGGCAGGATGCGCCGGATCGGCCGGTAGAGCGGGGTGGTCAGCCGGTCGAGCGCCTCGAAGATCGACCGCACGACGTCGTTATAGGTGTTGATCACGTTGAACGCGACCAGCCAGGACAGCACCGCCTGGATGATGATGATCCACCAGACGATGTTGATGATGTAGAGCAGGGCGGTCAGGATCAGGGTCATGTGAGGTCGTTATCCTTGATCGGTCCTTGGGCGGTTCCGGGGCCTGTATCGGGCCAGGTCACGCGCGGACGAGCGTGCCCACGCCGCGATCGGTGAACATTTCGAGCAGCACCGCATGGGGCACGCGGCCGTCGAGGATCACCGCCGCATCGACCCCGTTGGCCACGGCGTGCAGACAGGTTTCCAGCTTGGGTATCATGCCGCCGCTGATCGTGCCATCCTCGCGCAGCCGGCGGACGTCTTCGGGGCCGATATCGGTCAGCAGCCGGCCGGACTTGTCGAGCACGCCCGCGACATCGGTGAGCAGGAACAGCCGCGCCGCCCCCAGCCCGGCGGCCAGCGCGCCGGCCATGGTGTCGGCGTTGATGTTGTAGGTCTCGCCCTTGTCGTCGACGCCGATGGGCGCGACCACCGGGATCATGCCCGCGATTTCCAGATGATCGATCAGCGTCGTGTCGACCGACACCGGCGAACCGACAAAGCCCAGATCGATGATCGTCTCCTCGTCGCGGTCGGCGTCATAGCTGACATGTTCGAGCTTTTCGGCGCGCACCAGCTTGCCGTCCTTGCCCGAAATGCCGACCGCGCGGCCCCCCGCCTGGTTGATCCAGGTGACGATTTCCTTGTTGATCGTCCCCGACAGCACCATTTCGGCGACGGTCGCGGTTTCGGCGTCGGTGACGCGCAGCCCGTTCACAAACTCTGACTGGACGCCCAGCTTCTTGAGCATCGAGCCGATCTGCGGGCCGCCGCCATGGACGACGACCGGGTTGATGCCGATCGCCTTCAGCAGCACCACATCCTGGGCAAAGCTGGCGGCGAGCGCAGGATCGCCCATCGCATGGCCGCCATATTTGACGACAAAGGTCTGGCCGGCATAGCGCTGCATATAGGGCAGCGCCTCGATCAGAATGTCGGCGCGGGAGATGAGGCCGGGATCGGCAGGGGCAGCAGCAGTCATCAGCGAATGTCCATCGGGCGGGCGTCGAGGCGGCGGGCAAGCCCCACCAATATATAGATGAGCGCCGGCACCAGCAGCGCCGACAGCGTGACCTTGGCCAGCATCTGCCCGGCAATCAGCTCGCCGATCGGGAACACGCCGTAAAAGGCGATGGTCACGAACAGCAGGGTGTCGACGATCTGCGACAGGATGCTGGCGATGCCCGCGCGCAGCCACAGGCCGCGATGGCCCTGGCCGGCAGCGCCGCCCTTGCTGCCCTTCAGCCATGAAAACAGCGTCACGTTCAGCGTCTGCGACGTGCCATAGGCGATGATCCCGCCCAGCCAGATCCGCCAGGTCTGGCCCATCATCAGCTGAAAGGCATCGCGATAGGCCGGATCCATGTCGGGCGCGGGCGGCAGCGACCAGACGATCAGCGACAACAGCAGCGACACGATCAGCGGCACAAAACCGATCCGCACCAGCCGGTTGGCCATCGCCTGGCCATGCAGCTCGGCAACCGCGCTTGAAATTACCACCAGCAGCAGAAAGGCGAAAATCCCCGCCTCCACCGCCAGCGGCCCGATCGCCACCTGCTTGTTGCCGAGCACGCCGGCGATGCACACCATGCCGCCATACAGGATGGCGAACAGGAACAGCGAGGTCGAGGGCATCGGGGCCGGGGAGGCCGGCGCAGCGGGTTCGGTCATGGCGCCTGCTAACGGGTTTGCGCGGCGGGGTCCATATTGGCGGGGGCGGCGGTCGACGCCCTTGACCTTGCGCTGCGGCGCTTTGCGAGTGTTCGCGAGAGACGTCCCTGCTTCAAGGGCTTATGGGATTTTGGCCTTTTGCTCAGATGTCGCGGCTTTAGGAACAGGCCGCTTGGGCACCTGTCTTGAAAAACTTTACAATCTGAAATCGACCCCGAAATGGTCAACGAAGGCGCTAACGATTTCACGCTCGAGCATCAAAGGTGGTATTGGAGCGCTTGCCTCAAGTGCATGAAAATGTATGAATATTGGATGCTGTGAGGTGATAGAGTTCCAGCTGAGAAGAGCAAGGCCACAGGAAACAAATGATTAGCTCAAGAAACGCTCTGCTGCGCCTTTGCCCGCTTGTCCCTCTGACAGCATTTTTGAGTTCTGCTCTTCTCGCGGGCCAAGGTCAGCCCAGCGAGCCCGGCCAAGAAGCCGTGTCAGACCAGTTGAACGAGATTGTGGTAAGTCGCCGAAAGGGAGCGCCGCCAGCGGAGCTCGACGCCGCTGGTTATCTCCAGCGCCATTGTTTCGACGCAAACCGGGTCGGCGGAACATCTGCGCCTCCTGAAGACGATCTCAGTTGGGAGCCGCTTGATGACACGGCCCGGGCGCAATTCGGGATTTCCGATCCCGAGGTTCCGGCATTCGGGTTGGTGGACGAGGTGCGCGCTCACACACTCGTCATCAAGTTCGAAACTCTCAATTCAAGGAGCGATCTACGCGAAAATCGCTGTACGCTTGTGGTCATCGGTGGCGAAGAGCATGCTCGCCTGCCAGATCGTATCTCCAAGATGTTCAGAGGGCGCGGTACCCAACGACATGTCGGTCACCGTGATGGCTCTGACAAAATCGATGGCTGGCAGCAATGGTTGTGGACTGCAATGCCGAGCCGCCGGTCGAAGGCTTGGCAATCAATCAACGGACGGTCGGGAGGCAGAGCGTCAGATACCTGGGTCGTGCTCGTCGATGATTCCTTCTTCAACAAGCATGACTACGTCTTCGTTGATTTGAAGACCCGCCAAGGTGCTGGCGCGAAGCTGAGTGTACTGACCTTCGGCTACAAAACGCGAGAGTAGCGCGAGCCAAGAGACTGATCTCACATCACCAAAAGCCGACATTCCGCAAACCGCCCATCTGCGGTCATTGAGCGTATTCGCTTTCTTTTCCAAGAGCGGACATGGCGTCATGCTCTCGTTCCGTCTTCTCACCCCTTGCAGTGCATGACACCAAGCGACGCAAAGTATTGAAAACAAAAGGCACGAGCGTTATTTGTCGACGCCCTTGACCTTCCCCCATTGCCGCGCCGCCGTGTAGCCGAGATAGCCGGTGGCAAACAGCGCGTAGAGCGGCTCGGGCAGGCTTGCCAGATAGGTGCTCATGCCCCGCGCGATGGCGGCCCCGAAGGCCGGCGACAGGGCGCTGATCAGCCCCATCGGGATCGACCACAGCAGCAGCGCATACATGACGTAGAGAAAGGCCGGGCGCGCGCGGCTGGTCCATGGGTCGGCGGCCCCTGCCTCCGCGAGGATCGCCGACATCTGCATGCGCAGCGCGTCCAGCTCCTGCGTGCCTTCCAGCCGGAGCAGTTCGAGCTTGGCTGCGTCGCGGGCGCGGGGGTCGGGGATCACGCGGTCGATCAGGCGCGCGACCGGGCCGATCAGGCCGTCAAGCACGGGCATGGCTGTCATCTCCGGCAACGGACAGGTCATCGACGGGCTGGGCGGGCGGTGGGCCAGGCGGGGGCGCGGCCTGACCGATGCGGTGGGCGAGCCAGCCATAGACAAAGGCCTCGTTGGCGGGCCGTGTCTCGGCCAGCCGCAGATAGCGTTCGCCCTGCAGCGATTCGACCGCCTTCACCAGCACCGTCTCGCCGGCCGTGCCGCGCGCCGCCAGAAAGCCGTCGAGCGCGGCCAGCGTCTGCGGCCCGATCCGGCCGTCAATGCCGATATCGGCATAATCGCGCGCGCCGCGGTTGAGCGCGTTGAGCGCGCGCTGGAGAAAGCCGATCGCGATGCGCGGCCCCATATTGACGCCAGTGTCGAACATCTCGGCGGCGAGCAGCGGCGCGCGCGTGGCGACCGCGTCGAGGCGCGGCCTCAGCCAGTAGATGCGCCGGTAAATCTCCGCTGCCGCCGCCCGGGTGAGGGTGCGGACCGGCCCGGCATGGCCATGCGCGCGCGCGGTGGCGGCGGTGATGCCCCATCGGGTCGGCCCGCCCCGGTCGGCGGGATGGTCGACATAGCCGCCCTCGCGCGTGATCACCGCATCGATCAGTTCATCGACCTTCATCCCGCTGCTCCCGGTTCGAATGGAGCAACGGGGCTAACCCAATAGGTTCGCTGTAGGACAGAAAAAAATCCTCCCCGCGAAAGGGAGGATTTTTTGGTCGGGGCGACAGGATTCGAACCTGCGACCCCCACACCCCCAGTGTGATGCGCTACCAGGCTGCGCTACGCCCCGACCGGAGGGCGCGACATATGCGCCCGCGCCGCCAAAGGCAAGCGGGCTTGGACACGCGGCGATCAGCTGGCGCGCTTCGCCTCGGGCATATGCTCGCCGATCAGCCGATAGGCGCGCTCATACCATTTGCTGCCGGGATAATTGGCCCCCAGCACGGCGGCGGCCTTTTTCGCCTCTTCGGGCACGCCCAGTGCCAGATAGCTTTCGGTCAGGCGCAGCAGCGCCTCGGGCGTGTGGGTGGTGGTCTGATAATCGTCGGTGACCTTGCGGAAGCGATAGGTCGAGGCCAGCCACTGGCCGCGCCGCTGGTAGAAGCGGCCGACCTCCATCTCCTTGCCGGCGAGATGGTCGTTGATCAGGTCAAGCTTCAGCCGCGCGTCGCGGGCATAGGCGGTGTTGGGATAACGCCGCGTCAGCTCGCCCATCGCATTCAGCGCCTGCTGGGTCAGCTTCTGGTCGCGGGTGACATCGCTGATCTGCTCATAATAATCGAGCGCGATCAGATAATAGGCATAGGGCGCGTCCTTGTTGCCCGGATGGAGCGACAGGAAACGCTGCGCCGAGCTGATCGATTCATTGTAATCGCCCGACAGATAATAGGAAAAGGCGCTCATCAGCTGCGCGCGCCGCGCCCAGACCGAATAGGGGTGCTGGCGTTCGACCTCATCGAACAGCTGCGCGGCTTCCTTGTAGCGGCGCATGTCGAGCCGCGCCTTGGCCGCCGAATACAGCGTGTTCACATCGCGCGCGATATAGGCGGTGTCGCGCTTCGGCCCGCTGGTCGCGCAGCCGGACAGGGCAAGGGACAGAGCGAGGCCGGCACAGGCGGCAAGACCCAGCGGGCGGGGGAACGGGCGGGGGAAGCGGAAATCCATGTTGCCTGTCCTAACGCCTTTAAATCCGGGGGGGCAAGCCGTGCGGCAGCAGCGCGGCGGCGATCCAGCGCCCTTCGCCGCGCAGCACGCCCCAGGCGCGGGCGGCGGCGCGGCTGTCCATCGCCTCGATGCCGATGCCTTCCGCCTCGATCGCCGCCGCCAGCGCCGGGGCCGGGCGCACGAGCGCTGCCCCGGTGCCGATCAGCAGGAATTCCGGCCGGAGCGCGATCAGCGGCGCCAGCAGGTCGAGATCAAGCGCCACCGCCTCGGTCGGCCGCCACCAGTCGGGCGCGAGCAGCGCACCGCCAGTCGTTGCCACGCCGTCGATCCGGAAGCCGGTGCCGGCAAAGCCGGTCACGACCGGCCCGGTCGCGCGGGCCTCGGGGCGCAGCTCGGGCATCAGTCGGACCGGCGTTCCGCGCCGCCGATCCGCTCCGCCCCCGGCTCGGCCCCGGATTTGGGAACGAAGCTTTCGCCGGTGACCTTCAGCCACAACAGGATCGGGGCGGAGATATAGACGGACGAGAAGGTGCCGATCACGATGCCGAGCAGCATCGCCGCGGTGAAGCCGAAGATCACGTCCGGCCCGATCGCCAGCAACAGCCCCAGCGTCATCATCAGCGACAGCGAGGTGACGATGGTGCGCGACAGTGTTTCGTTGACCGACAGGTCGAGCAGGGTGCGCATGTCCATCTTGCGGTATTTGCGCAGATTCTCGCGGATGCGGTCATAGGTGACGATGGTGTCGTTGAGCGAATAGCCGATGATCGTCAGGATCGCGGCGACGACGTTCAGGTCGAACTCAAGCTGGGTCAGCGCGAAAAAGCCGAAGGTCAGCGCCACGTCGTGGAACAGCGCGAACAGCGCCCCGACCCCGAACTGCCATTCGAAGCTGAACCAGATATAAAGCGCGATGCCGAGCATCGCGAGCCCGAGCGCCCAGGCCCCGGTGCGGAACAGCTCGCCCGACACCTTGCCCGACACGGTTTCCACCGCATCGAAGCGCGCGCCCGGAAACGCCTTGCCCACCGCCTCGCGCACCTGGCTGGCGGCGCGGTTCGCGCCCTCCTCCCCGCCCGGCGGCAGCGGCAGCCGGATCGACATGTCGCGCGGCGAGCCGAATTGCTGGATCGTCGCCTCGCCAAGGCCAAGGCCGTCGACCGTGGTGCGCAGCGCCTCGGCATCGACCGGGGCGGCGAATTGCACGCGCAGCATCTGCCCGCCGACGAAATCGACGCCGAGATTGAGCCCGCGCACGCCCACCAGCACGCCCGAGCCGAGGATCAGCACGACCGACAGCACCAGCGCGACCAGCCGGTAGCGCAGGAACTGGATGTTGGTGTTGTCGGGAACGAGTTTGAGCGGACGCATCAGATCACGATCTCTTTCGGGCGGTTGCGCTTCAGCCAGTCCGCGACCAGCAGGCGGGTGAAGGTCACGCCGGTGAACACGGAGGTGACGATCCCGATCGCGAGCACGACCGCAAAGCCGCGCACCGGGCCGGAGCCGAACACGAACATGATGACCGCCGAAATCACGTTGGTGACATTGGCGTCGAAGATCGCGCGGCTTGCCTCTTTATAGCCGAACTCGACCGACTGGATCGGGCCGCGCCCGCGCCGCTGCTCTTCGCGGATGCGCTCGTTGATCAGCACATTGGCGTCGACCGCCGCGCCGATGGTCAGCACGAAGCCGGCGATCCCTGGCAGCGTCAGCGTCGCGCCGATCATCGCCATGACGCCGAGCACCAGAAACGCGTTCACGGCCAGCGCGAGCGAGGTGTAGATGCCGAACCGCGCATAGGTGACGAGCATGAACAGGATCAGCGCGACCGTCGCGACCACGCCCGCGATCACGCCCTTGCGGATCGAATCGGCACCCAGATCGGGGCCGACCGTGCGTTCCTCGATCACCTTCAGCGCCACCGGCAGCTTGCCCGAGCGCAGCGCGATCGCCAGCTGATTGGCGCTCTCGACGGTGAAATTGCCCGAAATCTGCGCCTGTCCGCCCAGAATCGGCTCGTTGATGTTGGGCGCCGAGATCACCTGATTGTCGAGGATGATCGCGAACGGCTTGTTGACATTTTCCTGTGTCACCCGGGCGAATTTGCGCCCGCCCGCGCCGTCGAAGCGGATGTTGACGACCGGCGCGTTGGTGCGCTGGTCAAAACCCTGCGAGGCGTCGATCAGCTGGTCGCCCGAAATCAGCACGCTGCGCTTGACCGCGATCAGCGGCACGCCGAGCGGATTGTCCGGATAGGCGAGCACCTGGCTGCCGACCGGGGCACGGCCCTGCGCCAGATCGGTCGGGCTGGCGGTGATGTCGACCAGCTTGAACTCGAGCTTGGCGGTCTTGCCGAGCAGCGCCTTCAGCGCCTCGGGGTTTTGCAGGCCCGGCACCTGTACGACGATGCGCGCCCGGCCCTGACGGATGATCGTCGGCTCGCGCGTGCCCAGCTCGTCGATGCGCTTGCGCACGACCTCGGTTGCTACCTGCATCGCCTTGTCGACGGCATCGGCAAGGCCCGCCTCGGTCGGCGTCACGATCACCCGGTTGGAATCAACGACGCGCACGTCCCAGTCGCGCTGGCCGGTCACGCCGACGCCGGTGGTCAGCGCGCGGACGCGCTCGACCGCGGGATCGACCTGCCCGGCATCGCGGACGAAAAAGCTGATCCGGCCGCCGGCGGTCGAAATGTCGCCGATCGCGATGCGCGGCTGGTTGCGGCGCATTTCGGTGCGGATCGTTTCTTCCATCTGCGCCAGCCGCTGCTTGGCGACATCGGCGGTATCGGCTTCGAGCAGGATGTGGCTGCCGCCCGACAGGTCGAGCCCCAGATTGATGCGCGGGCCCGGCAGGCCGGCCGGCCACAGCCGCTCGGGCACCAGGCTCGGCACCGCGAACAGGATGCCGATGACGGTCGTGACGATGACCGCCCAGACTTTCCAGCGCGGGAAATCGAGCATCAGTCGTTCGCCGGTTTGCCGCCGCCCAGCGGCTGCACGTCGGTCAGCGTCGACTTGACCGCGCGGACGCGCATCTGCGGGGCCAGCTCGACCTCGACATGATGGTCCTCGACCTTCGTCACCTTGCCGACAAGGCCGCCGCCGGTGACGACGGTGTCGCCCTTTTTCACGGCGGCGAGCTTGGCCTGATGCTCCTTCATCCGCTTCTGCTGCGGACGGATCAGCAGGAACCAGAAGATGACGAAGATAAGGAGCAGCGGCACCATCTGGACGAAGAAGGCGGCGCTGCCGGCGCCGGCGGCACCGGTGGCTTGGGCATAAGCGGGGGATTCGAACATTGCTGCGGTCTGTGCCTGCACTGGGGCCGGAAAAGTCCGGCCGGGAAAGCCGCGCGCCTATCATGCGCGCCGTGTCGCTGGCAACAATATGGTGCGCCCCGCGCCGGAACGCCACCACCGCGCCACCAGCAATGCTTGCCGCGCGCGCGTGACTGCCGCTAACCAGCAGGCGATGCTGACCGGCCTTTCCATTCGCGACGTGGTGCTGATCGAGGCGCTCGACCTGGGTTTCGGGCCGGGCCTGTCGGTGCTGACCGGCGAAACCGGGGCCGGCAAGTCGATCCTGCTCGATGCGCTCGGCCTCGCGCTCGGCGCCCGCGCGGATTCCGGGCTGGTCCGGCAGGGGGCGGCGCAGGCGGTGGTGACGGCGACGTTCGAGCCGACAGGGCCGGTGACGCCCGCGCTCGCCGACAGCGGGGTCGAGATCGATCCGGGCGAGCCGGTGATCGTCCGCCGCATCGTCAAGGCCGATGGCGGCAGCCGCGCCTTTGTGAACGACCAGCCGGTGTCGGCGGCGCTGCTGCGCGAACTGGGGGCGGGGCTGGTCGAAATCCATGGCCAGCACGACGATCGCGGGCTGCTCAATGCGCGCGGCCACCGTGCGCTGCTCGATGCGTTCGGGCGGCTCGACAGCGCCGCCACCGCCCGCGCTCATGCCGCCTGGCGCGCGGCCGAAGATGCGCTGACCGCCGCCCGCGACGAACAGGAGGCCGCCGACCGCGACCGAGAATGGCTGGACCATGCGGTCGCCGAACTGACCGGCTTTGCCCCCATGCCCGGCGAGGAACAGGCGCTGGCCGAAGAGCGTGCGGCGATCCAGCGCGGTGCGCGGCTGGCCGAGGATCTGGGGGCGGTCGACCAGCATCTCGGCGGGTCGGCGGGCGCGCTGGCCGGGCTGCGGCAGGCGGCGCGGCGGCTGGACCGGATCGGCGGCGAACATCCGCTGCTGGCCGAGGCGCTGTCGGCGCTCGACCGGGCGGTGATCGAGGCCGCCGAGGCCGAGGACCGGCTGGCACAGGCGCATGAGGCGCTGGCGCATGATCCGGCGCGGCTGGAGGCGATCGAGACGCGGCTGTTCGATCTGCGCGCGCTCGCCCGCAAGCACCGGGTCGAGCCGGACGGGCTTGCCGATCTGGCGGCGACGCTGGCCGCCCGGCTGGCGCGCATCGCGGCGGGCGGCGAGGGGCTGGCGGCGCTCGCCCGGCAGGCGGCCGAGGCGCGCACGGCCTATCTGGCGGCGGCCGAGGCCCTCAGCGCGGCGCGGGCCGAGGCGGCGGCCCGGCTCGACACCGCGGTGGCGGCCGAGCTTGCCCCGCTCAAGCTCGATGCGGCGCGGTTCCGGACGGTCGTGCAGCCGCTGGCCGAGGAGCAATGGGGCGCGGCCGGGCGCGACCGGGTGGAGTTCATGATCGCGACCAATCCCGGCGCGCCGTTCGCGCCGCTCGCCAAGATCGCCTCGGGGGGCGAGCTGTCGCGCTTCATCCTCGCGCTCAAGGTCGCGCTTGCCGAGGAAGGCGGGGCGGGCACGATGATCTTCGACGAGATCGACCGCGGCGTCGGCGGCGCGGTGGCGAGCGCGATCGGCGACCGGCTGGCGCGGCTGTCGGCGCGCGCGCAATTGCTGGTCGTCACCCACAGCCCGCAGGTCGCGGCGCGCGGCACCGGGCATTGGCTGATTGCCAAAAGCCATGACGGGCTGGTCACGCGCACCGGGGTGGTGCCGCTTGACGCGGCGGCGCGGCGCGAGGAAATCGCGCGGATGCTGTCGGGGGCCACCATCACCGACGAAGCCCGCGCCCAGGCGGCGCGGCTGCTGGAGCCGCAATGACCCTGATGACCGAAGGCGATGCCGCGCGCCGGCTGGCCGAGCTGGCCGCGCTGATCGCGCATCACAACCGGCTCTATCATGCCGAGGACGCGCCCGAGATTGCCGACGCCGATTATGACGCGCTGGTGCGCGAGAATGCGGCGCTGGAGGCAGCCTGGCCGCAGCTGGTGCGCGCCGATTCGCCGTCGCGGCTGGTGGGGGCCGCGCCCGCCGCGCATCTGGCCAAGGTGCCGCATGCGCGGGCGATGCTCAGCCTCGACAATGCCTTTGCCGATGCCGATGTGCTCGAGTTCGTGATCCGGGTGCGCCGTTTCCTCAATCTGGGCGAGGGGGACCGGGTCGCGCTCACCGCCGAGCCCAAGATTGACGGCCTGTCCTGTTCGCTGCGCTATGAGCATGGCCGGCTGGTGCTGGCGGCGACGCGCGGCGACGGCGCGGTCGGCGAGGATGTGACCGCCAATGTCCGCACCATCGCCGACATTCCCGAACGGCTGCACGGCGACGCGCCGGCGGTGTTCGAGGTGCGCGGCGAGGTCTATATGGCCAAGGCCGATTTCGCCGCGCTCAACGAACGGCTGGCGGGCGAGCGGGTGTTCGCCAATCCGCGCAATGCCGCCGCCGGGTCGCTGCGGCAAAAGGATCCGGCAGTCACCGCCACGCGGCCGCTGCGTTTCCTCGCCCATGGCTGGGGTGAGGCGTCGGACCTGCCCGGCGCGACCCAATATGAGGTGATGCAGGCAATCGCCGGCTGGGGCCTGCCGGTGTCGGAGCTGCTGCTGCGCGCCGAACAGGTCGAGGGGGCGCTGGCGCACTACCGGCGGATCGAGGCGCTGCGCGCCGATCTGCCGTTCGATATCGACGGCGTCGTTTACAAGGTCGACCGGCTCGACTGGCAGGCGCGGCTCGGTCAGGTCGCCAAGGCCCCGCGCTGGGCGGTTGCGCACAAATTCCCCGCCGAACGCGCGCAGACGACGCTGATCGCCATCGACATCCAGGTCGGCCGCACCGGCAAGCTGACGCCGGTCGCGCGGCTGGAGCCGGTGACGGTGGGCGGCGTCGTCGTCACCAACGCCACGCTGCACAATGCCGACGAGATCGCCCGGCTGGGCGTGCGCCCCGGCGACCGGGTGACGCTGCAACGCGCGGGCGATGTCATCCCGCAGATCCTCGAAAATCTGACGCCCGAGATCGAACGGCCCGATTTCGTCTTTCCCGCCACCTGCCCCGAATGCGGATCGGACGCGGTGCGCGAGGAGGGCGAGGTCGACATACGCTGCACCGGCGGGCTGATCTGCCCGGCCCAGCGGGTCGAGCGGCTGCGCCATTTTGTTAGCCGCGGGGCGATGGACATTGACGGCATGGGCGGCGTGACCATCGAAAGCTTTTTCCGCGACGGCCTGCTGCACGCGCCCGCCGACATTTTCCGGCTGCGCGCCCGGCGCGCCGAGCTGGTCGGCCGCGAACGCTGGGCGGAAACCTCGGTCGACAATCTGCTCGCCGCCATCGAGGCGCGACGGACGCCCGATGCCGCGCGCTTCCTGTTCGGCATCGGCATCCGTCATGTCGGGTCGGTGACGGCGCGCGACCTGATGCGCGCCTTCGGCACGGTCGAGGCGCTGGCCGATGTCGCCACCCGCGCGGGCGCGGACCCGGCGGCCTTTGCCGAGCTGACCGCCGTCGAGGGTGTCGGCCCGGTTGTCGCCCAGGCGCTCGCCGATTTCTTTGCCGAGCCGCACAACCGCGCCGCCTGGGACGATCTGCTGACCGAGGTCGCGCCGCAGCGCTTCGTCGCCGATGAACGGGCGTCCGAGGTGACGGGCAAGACGGTGGTCTTCACCGGCAGCCTGGAGACGATGTCGCGCGACGAGGCCAAGGCGCAGGCGCTGGCGCTGGGCGCGCGGGTGGCGGGATCGGTGTCGGCCAAGACCGATCTGGTCGTCGCCGGGCCGGGCGCGGGATCGAAGCTCAAAAAAGCCGAGGAGCTGGGTGTTCGGGTGATCGACGAGGCGGGCTGGGCCGCGATGGTCGCCGCAGCAGGCTGAGGAGCCCGGGTATGGGCCGGTGGAGCCTGCGCGCCCGATAGCCGCGCGACGAACCGTTCTCCGGCCCTGCTTTTCCTGAACCCTTCCCCCCTACCGCCACTGCATCACGGTGGCGCTGAGCGGCGTCCACCAGCCGGTCCGCACGCCGGCGTCCCGCAGCACCGCGCCGGTCCAGCCATTGCAGGTGAACAGCAGCGAATAGCGCCCGGTCGCCGGGTAAAAGGCATCGGTCGCGCCATAGCCGGGCAGCGCCCGTGGCGGGCCGGGGGCAAAGCTGCGCCGGATGGCGGCGACCAGCCGGCGATATTCGTGCGGCCGCAGGCGCAGCGGCCGCGCACCCGGCGGCGGGGCGGCCAGATGGTCGACATGAATGAGCGTCGCGTCGCTGCCCCATGCCGCGGCGATCAGCGTCGCCGGGCGCGCATCCTGCCAGCGCGGCGTGCCCAGATAGACTGCGCGGTCGCCCCAGCCGACCCAGATCAGCGGCCCGGCGTGGCGCGGATCGGGCAGGTCGGTCGCGCGCACCAGATCGCCCAGCGCGGTTGCCGGCAGCACGATGCCGCTGTGCACGCCATTGGTCGCGACATGGACGGTGATGCCGGTGTCAGCCGGGGTCCAGCCCGGATTGACCGGCACCGTGCCGAGCAGCGCCGCCAGCACCGGATAGGCCAGCGCCATCAGCCCCACAGCCTTCGGAATGCGCGCCGCCATCACAGCGGCTTATCGCTTTTTCGCGCTGCCCGGTCTAGAAACGGCGCATGGAAACGCATGTGCTCGACCGCCCGCCCGAAGGCGCGGGTGCCGATTGGACGATCCCGCAGAACTGGGCGGCCTATACCGCCGAGGATCACGCGACCTGGGACCGGCTGTTCGCCCGGCAGAGCAAGCTGCTGCCCGGCCGCGCCTCGGATGCGTTTCTGCGCGGGCTCGATGTGCTGCGCCTGTCCAAGCCCGGCATCCCCGATTTCGAGGAGCTGTCCGAACGGCTGATGAAGCTGACCGGCTGGCAGGTCGTCGCGGTGCCGGGGCTGGTCCCCGACCATGTGTTTTACGAGCATCTGGCCAATCGCCGCTTCGTCGCGGGCAATTTCATCCGCCGGCCCGATCAGCTCGACTATCTGCAGGAACCCGATGTGTTCCACGATGTGTTCGGCCATGTGCCGATGCTCGCGGACCCGGTCTTTGCCGATTATGTCGTCGCCTGGGGCGAAGGCGGGCTGCGCTCGATGCGCTACAATGCCATCCACCGGCTCGCCCGGCTCTATTGGTACACGGTCGAGTTCGGGCTGATCGAGGAAGATGGCCGGCTGAAAATCTATGGCTCGGGCATCGTGTCGAGCAAGGGCGAGAGCCTGTTCGCGCTCGACGATCCCAGCCCCAACCGGATCGGCTTCGATCTCGCCCGGGTGATGCGCACCGAATATCGGATCGACGATTATCAGCAGAATTACTTCGTGATCCCGAGCTTTGAGGAGCTGCTGCGGATCACGGTCGAGACCGATTTCGCGCCGCTTTATGCCGAACTGGCGGCGCTGCCCGACATTCCGATCGCCGAGATCCTGCCCGGCGACCGGGTCATCACCCATGGCACGCAGGATTATGCCCGGTCGCGCGCGGCGGGCTGATCGGCGCGCCGACGGCGTTTCAGATATCGAGCGCCCAGCCGTCCCGGCCCTTGGGGTCGGGCGGGGTGGCGGGGACGAACCGGGTCGCCCCGGCCCGGAGCCGCAGGATCGTCCAGTCGCCGCGCCGGTCGGCCAGATCGAGCGTGCAGCCACAGGCGGCAAAGGCCGCGACCAGTTCGGCGCGCTGCGTCTCGAGCAGCCCGGCAAGGATGATCGTCGCATCGGCGGCCGCGATGGCGGCCAGTTCCGGGGCCATCGACATCAGTGGCCCGGCAAGGATGTTGGCGATCACCAGATCATAGGGCGCGGCGGCGACGATGGCATCGTCGAGCGTGCCATCGGCCACGATCAGCTTCAGCCCGGCAATATTGTTGGCGGCGGCGTTTTCCGCCGTCACCGCAATCGCCGCCGGATCGATATCGGTCGCGGTCACCGCCGCATCCGGCCACAGATGCTGAGCGGCAAAGGCGAGCAGCCCGGTGCCGGTGCCGATGTCGATCACATTGGCAAAGTCGTGCCCGGCCAGCGCGTCGATCATGGCAAGACAGCCCGAGGTCGTCGCGTGATGCCCGGTGCCGAACGCCCGCCCGGCATCGATCAGAAAGGCGCGCCCGCCCGGCGGCGGCGCGACCGGATGGGCGCTGGTGTGGACGACGAACCGGCCCTCGCGGATCGGCTCCAGCCCCTGCTGGCTGAGCGTCACCCAGTCCTGCGCGCCCAACGCCTCGATGACCGGCTCGACATCCGCCGCACTCGGCACCAGCGCGCGGATCGCGGCCAGCATCGCGGCATCGGGGGCATGTTCCAGATAGGCGTCGAGCCGCCAGCGTTCGCGGTCGTCCTCAACCTCCTCGCTGGTCATCAGCACGGCGTCGATGTCGATCAGCCCGGCATCGATCGCCTCCGCCTCGGCCCGGGTGCAGGGCAGCGAGACCTTCCAGCTGTCGACCGCGCCGGCCTCAGCGGACATAGGACGCGCCGTTGATGTCGAGCACCGCGCCGGTCATCGACGCGGGCGCGTCGAGCGCCAGATAGCGGACCGCCGAGGCCACTTCCTCGGGCATGGCGACGCGCCCGAGCGGAATGTCGGCCAGCAATTTGTCGCCGCCCCGGCTTTCCAGATAATCTTCGGCCATGCCGGTCATGGTGAAGCCCGGGCAGATGGCGAAGGCGAGGATCGACTGGCGGGCATAGGCGCGGGCGATGGATTTGGTCATGCCGACCATGCCCGCCTTCGACGCCGCATAATGCCAGTGCGCCGGGCTGTCGCCGCGATAGGCGGCGCGGCTGGCGACATTGACGATCCGCCCGCCGCCCCGGTCGGTGAAATGGCGGACGGCCAGCCGGCACAGCTCGGCCGATGCGGTCAGGTTGATGCGCATCGTGCGCTCCCACGCCGCCACCCAGTCGTCATGATCGAGATCGAGCGGCGCGGCTTCGAACACGCCGGCATTGTTGACGAGCACGTCGATCCGCCCGTCGAGCGCGTCGAGCGCCTTGTGCCAGATCGCCTGCGGCGTCGCCGGATCGGCCAGATCGCCATCGGCGCTGCTGGTGCCGAACACCCGACAATCGGAAAGCGCGGCGGCGGCGGCCGCACCGATGCCCCGGCTGGCGCCGGTCAGAAGGACATGGATCATGCCCGCCGCCTAGCGGGTCTGCGGCCGGCCGCCAAGGCGGGAGCTGTGGTGTTCGGGGGGTGTTTGTCGGGAAGAGCGGCACCGGATGTCGTTACCTGGGAAGAACGGCACCGGCCCGCACCCCCACCCGGCCTCCCATAGCGTATCCTGCCGTTGGGAGGCCGGGTGGGGGTGCGGGCCGGTGCCGCCCCTGCGCCGCGAGGCGCGGCACAAAAAACGCCCCGCGCCGCGAGACGCGGGCGCAGCCCCAACAATCCCTCAGGCCACCAGCTTCACATAATCGATGGCGGCGGCGCGCAGCTGGCCGAGCTGGGAATCGACGCGGCGGAAGCCGGTTTCGAGCTGGTCGATCTCGCTCGCCACATTTTCCGTGTCCTGCCGGATCGCGGCGATGGTCGCCGACATGGAATCGGCGGCAAGGGCGGTTTCGTCGACGGCGGCGGTGATCATCGTCACCGTCTGCGCCTGGGTTTCCATCGCCGTGCGGATGCGGTCTGCCGATTGCTGGACCTCGCCCACCGTGTCGCGGATCGAGCTGTTGGCATCGACGGTGGTGCGCGTCGCCGCCTGAATGGTGGCGATCTTGGCGGCAATGTCGTCGGTGGCGCGCGCCGTCTGGTTGGCGAGGCTTTTCACTTCCTGCGCGACGACGGCAAAGCCGCGCCCGGCATCGCCGGCCCGCGCCGCCTCGATCGTGGCGTTGAGCGCCAGCAGATTGGTCTGGCCGGCAATGTCGCGGATCAGCCCCAGGATCGATTCGATCGACTGGGCATGGGCCGACAGCGCTTCCGACACGCTTACCGCGTCGCCGGCCTGGGCGGCGGCGCGGGTGGCGATGTTGGCCGCGACCTCGACCTCGCTGCGCGCATCCTCGATTGCGCGGATCAGCCCGGCGGCAGTGTGTGCCGCCTCGCGCATCGCGACCGCCGACTGTTCGGCGGCAGCGGCGACTTCGCTTGCCTTGCCGAGCATCCCGCGCGCCGCCGCCGAGGCATCCGACGCCTGGGTGCGCAGCGTCTCGCCCAGCGAAAAGGCGCTCGACACCTCGGTCGCGATCCGGCTCTGGAACATGTCGGCATGCTGCGACCGTTCGGCCGAGGCGCGATTGGCGCGCAGCTCGCTGACATGCGCCGACATGATGTCGGCTTCCATGATCATGATCCGGCGGATCGCGCGGGCCAGTTCGCGGAACCGCTCCCGCTCGTCGCCGCATTTGTCGTACAGCACGTCGATCACATGGTCATAGGTCAGGCTGAGTGCCGCCAGCGTCGTGTGCAGCGGCACGCCGGCGGCTTCGGAGCGCGCGGCATTCTGGCGTGCCAGATCGGCCCAGCGCTCGCTGCGCGGATTGCTGAACCGCTCGCGGGTGTAGAGCAGGCTGTCCTCGACGAAGCGCGCCAGCCGCTCGCCCTCGATCTTGGCCGTCACATTGGGCGAGGCATTATAGGCTTCCCAGAAAAAGCCCGCGATATCGTGCAGATGGGCATCGACAAGGGTGCTCACCTCGCGCAGCAGCGCCTCGAGCGTGCCCTCGCGGTCGAACTCGCGCAACCGGTCGGCGATGGTCGGGGCGTGGGCGGGCTTGCGGGCCGGGTGGGACGCGGAAGGTCTGGCGGTCACGGCGGTGTTTCCTGGCAGGCGGTGCTTGGCCGCAGGGTTAGGGGATTTTGGTAAAGCCGCGGTTAAACCTGCGCTTTCCCGCTTCGCCCGGTTGCACCTTGGCGCAGACGGGCTAAGACGCAGCCCGACAGCAACGCAAAGGGGCTCGACATGAGCAGCAGCAACCGCACACGGCCCTTGTCGCCGCATCTGACCATCTGGCGCTGGGGCCCGCATATGGCGGTGTCGATCCTGCACCGCGCCACCGGGTCGGGCATGGCGACGGTCGGGGCCATATTGCTCGTCTGGTGGCTGGTCGCGCTGGCCAGCGGCGAAGCCGCCTATCAGGGCTTTCTCGACCTGTTCACGCTCAAATCCGGCGGCCTCAACATCGCCGGCTATGTGCTGGGCATCGGGCTCAGCCTCAGCTTTTTCCAGCACATGGCCTCGGGCGTGCGCCATCTGGTGATGGATATGGGCGCGAACTTCGAACTCAAATCGAACAAACGCTCGGCCCAGCTGACCTGGGCCTTCTCGGTCGTCGCGACCGCCTTGTTCTGGACCTATATTCTGGTGGTGAAGGGCTGATGGGAACGGGAACGCAGATCGGCCGCGTGCGCGGCCTGGGCTCCGCCAAATCGGGTGCCCATCACTGGTGGACCCACAGGCTGACGGCGGGATCGAACTTCCTGCTGATGCTGTGGTTCATCTTCTCGATCGCCCGCCTGCCGTCGCTCGACTATGCGACGGTGACGGCGTGGCTGCAGGACCCGCTGGCGGCGGTGCCGATGATGCTGACGGTGATCAGCGTGTTCTGGCATTTCCGCATGGGGCTGCAGGTCGTCATCGAGGACTATCAGCACAATGAGCAGCGCGTGCTGTGGCTCGTCGCGCTCAATTTCTACGCGGTCGGCGCGGGCGCGCTGGCCATCTTCTCGATCCTCAAGATCGCCTTTGCGGGAGCTGCCTGATGGCGGACGCCTATAAGATCATCGACCACAGCTATGACGCCGTCATCGTGGGGGCTGGCGGGGCCGGCCTGCGCGCGACGATGGGCGTGGCCGGCGCGGGGCTGAAGACCGCGTGTATCACCAAGGTCTTCCCGACCCGCAGCCACACGGTCGCCGCCCAGGGCGGCATCGCCGCGTCGCTCGGCAATATGGGGCCGGACCACTGGACCTGGCACATGTACGACACCGTCAAGGGGTCGGACTGGCTGGGCGACCAGGACGCGATCGAATATCTGTGCCGCGAGGCACCGGCCGCCGTCTATGAGCTCGAACATGCCGGCATGCCGTTTTCGCGCACCAACGAAGGCCGCATCTATCAGCGGCCGTTCGGCGGCATGATGCAGAATATGGGCGAAGGCCCGCCCGCGCAGCGCACCTGCGCGGCCGCCGACCGCACCGGCCATGCGATGCTGCACACGCTGTATCAGCAGAGCCTGAAATATGATGCGGACTTCTTCATCGAATATTTCGCGCTCGACCTGATCATGGAAGATGGCGTGTGCCGCGGCGTGATCGCTTTGTGCATGGAAGACGGCACGATCCACCGCTTCCGCAGCCATGCCGTGGTGCTGGCGACGGGCGGCTATGGCCGGGCCTGGTTCTCGGCGACGTCGGCGCATACCTGCACCGGCGACGGCAATGCGATGGTGCTGCGCGCGGGCCTGCCGCTGCAGGACATGGAGTTCGTGCAGTTCCACCCGACCGGCATCTATGGCGCGGGCGTGCTGATCACCGAAGGCGCGCGCGGCGAAGGCGGCTATCTGACCAACGCCCAGGGCGAGCGGTTCATGGAACGCTATGCCCCCTCGGCCAAGGATCTGGCCAGCCGCGACGTCGTCAGCCGCTCGATGGCGATGGAGATCCGCGAAGGCCGCGGCGTCGGCAAGGAAGCCGATCACATCTATCTGCACCTCGATCACATCGATCCCAAGGTGCTGGCCGAACGCCTGCCGGGCATCACCGAAACCGGCAAGATCTTTGCCGGTGTCGATCTGACCCGCCAGCCGCTGCCGGTGGTGCCGACCGTCCATTACAACATGGGCGGTATCCCGACCAATTATCATGGCGAGGTGGTGACGCTCAGGGACGGCAACCCCGATTCGGTGGTGCCGGGCCTGTTCGCGGTCGGCGAGGCGGCGTGCGTGTCGGTACACGGGGCCAACCGGCTCGGTTCCAACTCGCTCATCGATCTGGTCGTGTTCGGACGCGCGACCGGCCTTCGGATCGCTGACATCCTGAAGCCCAACACCCCGCACAATCCGCTGCCCAAGGGCGCGGAGGAACAGGCGCTGGCCCGGCTCGACCGGTTCCGCCACGCCGCCGGCGGGTCGCCGACCGCGCAGATCCGGCGCGAGATGCAGAAGACGATGCAGGCCCATGCCGCGGTGTTCCGCGATTCGGCGCTGCTCGCCGAAGGGCAGACCAGGATCGACGCCGTGGCGCGGTCGCTGGACGATGTCCGCGTCACCGACCGGTCGATGGTGTGGAACACCGATCTGATCGAGACGCTGGAGCTGGACAATCTGCTTGGCCAGGCTGTCGTCACCATGCATTCCGCGGCCAACCGCAAGGAAAGCCGCGGCGCGCACATGCATGAGGACTTCCCCGAGCGCGACGACGCCAATTGGATGAAGCACACGGTGACGTGGCTGAAGCCCGAAGGCGGCGTGGCGATCGATTATCGCCCGGTGCACGAATATACGCTCACCGACGATGTCGATTACATCAAGCCGAAGAAGCGCGTTTACTGACGTGAAAACGGGCCGGTGCGATCAGGCACCGGCCCCAGCAAAAACAGGGGCCGGCGGCACGGACCATCGCCGCCGGCCCCCGTCCGCCGCCCCCCGGGGGTAGTCGGGGCGGAGGATCAGGGATTAGCGGCGGCGGCCCAGGCCCTGGGGTCGCGTGGTCGAAACCTGCCGCGTGACCTGGCCATTCTGGCGCGACACATTGACCGACCGGCCGGCCACGACCGCGCCATTGGCGTCGGTCACGCTGCGGCTGGTCGAATAGCCATTTGCCGTGCGGCTGCCCTGGCCGGAATAGCCATAAGCCTTGCCATTAAAGCCTGTGCCGCTGCCGGTCGCGGTGTAGCCGTCGGCGGTGCGTTCGCGCGCGATGTTCCAGTTGGCGGTCTGGCCGGCGAAATTGCTGGCGGTGCCGGTCACCGTCGCGCCGGTGTCGGTGCGCTGGCGGGTAACATCGCGGCTGGCGGTCGCGCCATCGGCCTTGCGGGTGAGATCGAGCTGCGTTCGCCGGCTGCCGGCCGCTTCATCGACGGTCAGCGTCCGCGTGCCCGTCACCTTGTCGGTTTCGATCGGCCTGGTGGTGACCACCGGCTGCGCGGTCGCGGCGCTGCCCGCCGCCAGCAGAACCGGCACCAGTGTCAGGAAACTGCGCATCGTCCTTCTCCTCGTTGAACGGGGCCGCGATCGGCGGCCTGTTCTGTCAACGCGGGGGGCGGGCCGATCCTTCGCTGGCGCGCCGGCTACAGCTTCAATGCGGGCGCGCGGTTGCCGCCTGCCGCGCCCGCCAGCGTTCGATCAGCTGCCGGCGCTGTGCGGGCGTCAGCTGCTGAAGCCGTGCGCGCCATTGTCCCGGCGCTGCGGCCGCGGGCTGACCGGCGGTGACCGCGGCCGGTGAACCCGGCGCGGAATCGGGCGACGGCGTCGGCACTGGCCGGGGTGCGGCCACGTCACCCGCGCTGGCCGGCGATGGCGGCGCGTCCGCCACACCGGTGCGGGCAGCAGGCGGCGGGCCGCCTTCGACGCGCACCGCAGCCGGCATGACCGGCGGCAAAATCGGGGCCGGGCCGCCGGCCCCCGGCGCGCGTGGGACCGCCGCGTCCAGCGCCGGTGGCACGGGCAGGCCGGCGGCGCGGCGGCGCTCGACCCGTTCCGCGACCCGCGCCTGCACCGCCGGCGGCGCAAGCATCAGGCGCGTGCGCACGATCCGGGTCTGGAGTTCCACCGGCACCGGCTGGTTCTGCGCGCGGAGGCTGCGCGCGGCCTGACGGTCTTCATACAGCCGCACCCGCGCCTGCAACCGGGGCGGAATCGCCACGCCCGCCGCCTCCAGTTCCCGGATCCGCGCGATCGCCGCTGGCGGCCGGGCCAGTCCTGGCGGATCGGGCGCGGCCGGCATGGCCGCGGGATCGGCGGGCGCTGCGCCGGCATCGGCGCTCAGCGGCACCGGCCGGCGCGGGCCGCGCGGCGGCGATGGGGCACGCGCCGGGGCAACCGCCTCGATCGCCGGGGCGATCAGCGGCAGCTTGGTAATCTCGACCCCCGACACCAAAGCGGCGGCGACCGCGCCGGCCGCGACCAGATTGGCACCGATAAAGCTGGCGAGCGTCCGGTGCCGCGCCAGCCAGCGCCGTCGCCCGGCCTGGCCGCCGCGCCGCCAGCCGGGCCGCTCCTGCACCCCGGCCATGGCGCGGGCGGCGATCCGCGCCTCGAACCCGGCATCGGGTTCGGGGACGCGCAGTGCGCCGAGCATCCGGTCGAGCGGATCGATCATGCCGCCTGTCCTTCGCTGCCGTCAAAGCCCTGTGCGGCGAGCGACCGGCGCAGCGCCGTGCGCGCGCGCAGCAGCAGCGATTCGAACGCCTTGACGTGCAGGCCCATCATCCGCGCGGCCTCCGCATTCGGCCAATGTTCGTGATAGGTCAGCACGATGGCCGTCCGCTGCCGGTCGGGCAATGCCGCCAGCGCCGCCGCCACCGCATCGTCGAGCCGCCGGGCATCAATGGCCTCGGTCGCCGCCGCACGGTCATCGGCCATGTCGGGCACCTCCTCATCGGCCCAGAAGCGGCGGCGGCGCAGCCGGTCGATGCACAGATTGGTGCAGACCCGGTGCAGCCAGCCGCCGACGCTGCCCGATCCGGCGCGCCAGCGCGCGGCACCGGTCCACAGCCGGGCAAAGCTTTCCTGCACCACATCTTCCGCCTCTGCTCCGTCCATCAGCATGCGCCACGCCAGCGCATGCAGCCGGCGCGCATGGCCGTCGACCAGCATCCTGAACGCGATCTGGTCGCCGCGCCCGATGCGCGCGACCAGTGCCTGTTCCTCATCGGTCTGGCGCTCAGGCCCGTCCAATATCGCTCTCCCCCCGGCTCAACGCAGGGCGCGGCCAAATCCTTCGCCGATGCGCCAAAGGTTTTGCCGCCCCCGCCCGTTGAGCCTGCGGACCAGCATAAAGGGGGGATCGATGAAACGAACCTGTTTGCTCGCATGGCTGCTCGTCGCCGGCCCGGTTTACGCGCAGGAGACGGCGGACGGGGCCGGGCCGCCGCGGCCCTGGACGGCTGCGGTAAATGGCGGCGTCACCCGGCTCGGCCCCGATCTCAGCCAGAGCTTTGGCGGCGTCGCGCTGGCACGTCAGTTTGGCGCCAACACGCTGCGCGTCGGCGCGACGCTGTTCGGCGGCGACGACCAGTTCCAGCAGCTCCGCACGCCGACGCGCACCAGCCTGTTCAGCCTGTCCTACAGCCGCCAGATCGGGGCGGTGACGCTGGAGGCGCATGGCGCGCTCGGCAGCCGGTCGTTCCGCGATCAGGCGCTGCGGCTGCGCTCCGGCAACACAGTCACGGTCGGCGGCGATGGCGATATTTCCAGCTTCGGGGCGAGCGTCGCCACCAGCTTTGCGCTGGCCGAACGCTGGTCGCTGTCGCCTTATGCCTTTGTCGACCGCAGCCGGATCGACGTCGCGCGCCCGGTGCTCGGGCCGGCGGGACGCCCGGTCGCCGATCCGCTCGTCCAGCGGCAGAGCGGCACCACCGGATCGCTGGGGCTGACGCTCGACCGCGCGGTCGGCACGCGGTCGAGCCTCGGGCTGCTCGCGGCGTTCACCGCGACCTCGAACAGCGCGGCCGTCACCCGCTTCAGCGGCAATGGCCAGCGGCTGCTCGAAGGGGCTGGCGGCAGCGATGGCTGGCTGGAAGTCGGCGCGGTCGGCACCATCGGCCTCAGCGACGCCTGGGCCGTCGATCTCAGCCTTGTCCGCACGCTGGGCGTCGCCGGCAGCGAAACCCTGTCCGGCTCGGCCGGCGTCAGGGCGATGTTCTGATCGCGCGACGCGGGATGAAAAAAGGGCCGATGCCTTTCGGCACCGGCCCTTATTCCCGTTCCCCGTGCGACCCGATCAGTCGCGGCTGCCCATCAGGTTGAGCAGGAAGGTGAACATGTTCACAAAGTCGAGATAGAGGTTGAGCGCGCCCATGATGACCGCCTTGCCCATCATCTCAGTGCCCGCGACATAGGCATAGACGCTCTTGATCTTCTGCGTGTCATAGGCGGTCAGGCCCGCGAACAGCAGCACGCCGATCACCGAGATCACAAAGCTCATCACGCTCGACGCGAGGAAGATGTTGATGATGCTGGCCACGATCAGCCCGACCAGCCCCATCACGAGGAAGGTGCCGAAGCCCGACAGGTCGCGCTTGGTCGTGTAGCCCCACAGGCTCAGCCCGGCAAAGGCCGCCGCGGTCGCGAAGAAGGTCTGTGCAATCGAGGTGCCGGTAAAGACCAGGAACACCGACGCCATGGACAGGCCCATCACCGTCGCGAACGCCCAGAACAGCGCCTGCAGCGTCGCGGTCGAGATGCGGTTGAGGCCGAAGCTCATCACCATCACGAATGCGAGCGGCGCGAGCATGATCACCCAGCGCAGCGGCGTCGCCAGCAGCTGCGCCGCCAGCCCGGACGAGGCAAAGCCCAGCGCGACGATGCCGGTCAGCAGTACGCCCGAGGCCATATAGTTGTAAACGGACAGCATGTAGCGGCGCAGGCCGGCATCATAGGCAGCCGCACCGCTTGCGACCGACGTCGGCGCCGCAACGGTCGCGCGGGGGTCAGTCCAGTTCGCCATCGAAAAACGCTCCTTTGCCCGGCACGATGCCGGATGCCCGGAATATCGGGTGAAAGCGGTGCGCTTTCAAGCGAAACCGGACAAAGCTGCGGCGCGCCCGAGGTTGCAGCGGTTTCCCGCGTGCCGCCCGGCCCTCAACCCTCGGGCAGCAGCAGCGACGAATCGCCATAGCTGTAGAAGCGATAGCCCCCGGCGATCGCATGGGCATAGGCGGCAAGCATCGTCTCGCGCCCCATCAGCGCCGACACCAGCATCATCAGCGTCGATTTGGGCAGGTGGAAGTTGGTCATCAGCCCGTCAATCCCGCAGAAACGGTGGCCGGGGGTGATGAAGATGTCGGTATCGCCCTCGAACGGCCGGATCATGCGGTTGGCATCGGCGGCGCTTTCAAGCAGCCTCAGGCTGGTCGTGCCGACAGCGATGATGCGCCCGCCACGCGCGCGCACCGCGTTCAGCCGGTCGGCGGTGGCGGTATCGATCCGGCCCCATTCGGCGTGCATCCGGTGGTCGTCGGTATCCTCGGCCTTGACCGGCAGGAAGGTGCCCGCGCCGACATGCAGGGTCAGGGTTTCGTGCGCGATGCCGGCGGCGGCGACCGCCGCCATCAGCTGCGGGGTGAAATGCAGCGCCGCCGTGGGCGCCGCGACCGCGCCGTCGGCGCGCGCGAACATCGTCTGATAATCCTCGCGGTCGCGCGCATCGGTCGGCCGCTTGGAGGCGATATAGGGCGGCAGCGGCATCTGCCCGGCCCGCTCCAGCATCAGCTCGACCGGCTCGTCGCCCGGAAAGCCCAGCTGCACGCTGCCATCGTCGAGCTTTGTCTCGACCAGCGCCGTGACGCCCGCGCCGAAATCGATGCTGTCGCCGATGCGCAGCCGCCGCGCATTGCGGACAAAGGCGATCCAGCTGCGCAGCCCGGCGCGCTTGTGCAGCGTCGCTTCGATCCGCGCCTCGCCGCGCCGGCCTTCCAGCCGCGCCGGAATGACGCGCGTGTCGTTGAACACCAGACAGTCGCCGGGGCGCAGCGCCGCCGGCAGGTCGCGCACTCCCCGGTCGGTCAGGCCGGCCGGCGTCACCACCAGCATCCGCGCGGCATCGCGCGGCTCCACCGGGCGCAGCGCGATCAGCTCCTGCGGCAGCTCGAAATCGAACAGGTCGACGCGCATCAGTTGCCGGGCCGGCGCGTTCCGGCCGGGGCCTTGAGCGGCAGCGGCATGATGGCGGGGGCGGGCGGGGGCAGCGCGACCGCCGCCGGCTCGCCATCGCCTTCGATCCAGGCGCGCAGGATGCGGGCCGGCTCGGCCGGCGGCTCGCCGCGCGGCATCGCATCGACATAGGCCATGCCGGTCAGCACCCGGCCAAAGGCGGTGTAGCGATTGTCGAGCCGGAAGGTCGGCATCAGCATGATGAAGAACTGGCTGTTGGCCGAATCCGGATCGTTCGACCGCGCCATCGACGTCACGCCGCGGACGTGCAGCAGGTCGTTAAACTCCGCCTTCAGATCGGGCAGGTCGGACCCGCCCTGGCCGGTTCCCTCAGGGTCGCCGCCCTGCGCCATGAACCCTTCGATCACCCGGTGAAAGGTCAGGCCGTTGTAAAAGCCTTTGCGGGTCAGCGTCTTGATCCGCTCGACATGGTTGGGGGCCTTGTCCGGGCGCAGCTGGACGCGCACGCGCCCGCCGGTCGACAGCTCCAGCACCCAGATATTGTCCGGGGTGGCGGCCGGCACTTCGGGCGGGGCGGCGGGGGCCGCTTCCGCAGCGGTGGCGGGCCGGTCCGCCTTGGCACAGGCGGTCGCGAACAGCGCGCCGAGCAGGGCGAACAGGGCGGCAATCAAACGCATGTCTGGCTCCGATCGGAAAGCGGGTCTGGCGACGCCCTGCCGGGGGCGAACCGCCGGGGTCGACGCGCGCTGAATAGGGCTAGCTGCCCCGGCGGCCAAGCCTTTCGACGCGGGCCGCGACTTCACCGGCCACGCGCGGCGGCACGAACCGGGTGATGTCGCCGCCATAAAGCGCGATTTCCTTCACCAGCCGCGACGCAATCGGCTGCAGCGAGACATCGGCCATCAGGAACACCGTCTCGATGCGGTGATTGAGCTGCTGGTTCATCCCCGCCATCTGATATTCATATTCGAAATCGGCGACCGCGCGCAGCCCGCGCACGATGATGCCCGCGCCTTGCCGCTCGGCAAACTCCATCAGCAGCGAATCGAAGCTGACGACATCGATCGCCCCGTCGACATCGGCAGTTTCGCGGCGCACCATCGCCATCCGCTCGTCCACGCTGAACATCGGCGATTTGGACGGGTTGGTGGTGACGCCGATCACCAGCCGGTCGACCAGCTTCGCCCCGCGCCGGATGATGTCCATATGCCCGAGCGTGATCGGATCGAACGTGCCCGGATAGACGCCGATGCGCACGCTCACCGGTCCCGCGCGATCGTGTAGCGGGCGAGCGCGCGCAGCAGATCGGCTTTTTCGCCGAACGCGCTCAGATGCGCGATCGCCTGTTCGACCAGCATTTCGGCCTGGGCGCGGGCCTGTTCGCGGCCGAGATGGCCGATAAAGGTCGCCTTGCCGGCGGCGGCATCCTTGCCGACCGCCTTGCCCGCCGCCTCAGCCGAGCCTTCGGCGTCGATCAGGTCGTCGGCGATCTGGAACGCCAGCCCCAGATTGCGGGCATAGCCGCGCAGGCCCGTGCGCCCTTCCGGCGGCACGCGGCCGAGGATCGCCCCCGCTTCCAGCGAGACCGAGATCAGCGCCCCGGTCTTGAGCTGCTGCAGGCGGGTGACGGTCGGCAGGTCGAACAGCGCCTGTTCGGCGGCCAGATCCATCATCTGCCCGCCGGCCATGCCCGAGGGGCCGCTCGCCCGCGCCAGTTCAAGGCAAAGCTCGGCGCGCACGAACGGATCGGCATGGGTGCGCTCATCGGCGAGCAGCTCGAACGCCAGCGCATGGAGCGAATCGCCGGCCAGGATCGCGGTCGCCTCGCCGAACGCCTTGTGCACGGTCGGCTTGCCGCGGCGCAGATCGTCATCGTCCATCGCCGGCAGATCGTCATGGATCAGCGAATAGACATGGATGCATTCGATCGCCGTGCCGACGCGTAGCGCCGCCTGCCGGTCGACCAGAAACAGGTCGGCGGCCGCGCACACCAGCAGCGGCCGCAGCCGCTTGCCGCCGCCGATCGCGGCGTGGCGCATCGCTTCGTAAAGCGGGCGGCGCGGATCTTCGGGCAGGGGCAGCAGCAGGTCGAATTGATTATCGATGTCGGCGGCGATGCGTTGCATCGCGGCGGTCAGGCTGGTCGCGGCGATGCCGTGCATGATCTCCCCCAAAGCTACTGGCAAATTATCTGGTCAGGCGTCGAACGGCTGCGTGCCGGCGGGCTGTCCGTCGGGGCCGAGGGTGATCTTCTCGATCCGCGCCTGGGCGGCGGCCAGCCGCGCCTCGCACTGGGCGCGCAGCCTGTCGCCCTCGGCATAAAGCGAGATCGATTCGTCCAGCGGCACGTCGCCGCGCTCCAGCCGGCCGACAATCGCCTCCAGCCGCTTCAGCGCGTCCTCGAACGACAGGGAGTCCAGTTCGGCATGTTCCGTCATGCCGCCAGCTATGGGCGAGCGCGGGGCCGCCGGTCAACGGGCGAGTCGGTGTGCGGGGCCGGCGCGCTGCGCTCCCGGCATCCCGCCCAGTGTCCCATCCCGTCACGGCATCTGGGCGGGCAGATAGCTGTCATCGACATAGTCGCTGAACCGGGTGATGCTCGAATCGAACTTCAGCCTGACCTTGCCGGTCGCGCCGTGGCGCTGCTTGGCGATGATCAGCTCGGCACGCTGGAACGCGTCCTGCATGTCCTGCTGCCACTGGCGGTAGGATTCGTCGATCTTGGGATCGCTGCTGTCGGCCTTGGGCTCGCGCGCGGCGACATAATATTCCTCGCGGAACACGAACAGCACGATATCGGCGTCCTGCTCGATCGAGCCGGATTCGCGCAGGTCCGACAGCTGCGGGCGCTTGTCCTCGCGCTGTTCGACCGCGCGGCTCAGCTGCGACAGCGCCATCACCGGGACATGCAGTTCCTTGGCAAGCGTCTTGAGCCCGCGGCTGATCTCGGAGATTTCCTGCACGCGATTGTCGCCGCCGCCGCGCGACGATCCGGTCAGCAGCTGGAGATAGTCGACGATGATCAGGCCGATGCCATGCTTGCGCTGCATCCGCCGCGCGCGGGTGCGCAGCGCGGCGATGGTCAGCCCCGGCGTGTCGTCGATATAGAGCGGCAGTTCCTCCAGCTCGGCGGCGGCGCGCGCGAATTTGTTGAACTCGTCGCGGCTCAGCTCACCCTTGCGGATCTTGGAGCCGACCACGCCCGACTGTTCGGCAAGGATGCGGGTCGCCAGCTGGTCGGCCGACATTTCGAGGCTGAAAAAGGCGACGCGCGCGCCCAGCGACTTTTCGGGCGGAATGCCGTCGGCGACATCGCGCATCCAGCGCTGCGCGGCGTTGAAGGCGATGTTGGTGGCAAGCGACGTCTTGCCCATGCCCGGACGCCCGGCAAGGATCAGCAGGTCGGAGCGTTGCAGGCCGCCGGTGCGGGCGTTGACATCGGCCAGCCCGGTGGTGACGCCCGAAATATGCCCGCCCGAGTTCTGCGCCCGCTCGGCCAGCTCGACCGCCATCCGCGTCGCCTGGACGAAGCTTTTGGTGCCGCCGCCCTCGCCGCCCTGTTCGGCGACGCGGTAGAGCGCGGTCTCAGCGTCCTCGACCAGCCCCTTGGGGTCGATCGCATCCGAGGTGTCGAGCGCCTTTTCGACCATCTCGCGCCCGACGCCGATCAGCTCGCGCAGCAGCGCCAGATCATAGACCTGCTGGGCAAAGTCGCGCGCGCCGATCAGCGCCGCGCCATTGCCGGTCAGCTGCGCCAGATAGGCCGGGCCGCCCAGTTCGCGCATCGCCTCGTCGGCATCGAACATCGGCTTCAGCGTCACCGGATTGGCGACCATGTTGCGGTCGACCAGCCGCAGGATCGCGTCATAGATGCGGCCGTGCAGCGGCTCGAAGAAATGTTCGGGCTTGAGCTTGAGCTGGACGTCCTCGACCAGCCGGTTGTCGATCATCAGCGCGCCGAGCAGCGCGGCCTCGGCCTCGACATTGCGCGGCAGGCTGGGCGGCTGGCCCTCGGCGGGGGGAAGGAGACGAAGCGGTTCGGCCATGGTGATTCCGGTCTGATGCGGGTGCCGCGCGGCCGGTTCCGCCGCTTCAATGGGCGGGACAGGGCCGGCGGTGTGTCGGTGCCAGTTTCGCGCGTCTGGCCCCGCGCCTCAAGCCAGCAAGTCTGTGGATGATTTTGTGGGCAAATCTGTGCCGCCACGCCGTCCGCCCGATTCCCGTTGAGCGCGCCGCGGTTCGCCCCTAAACCGGGATGAATGGGCGATCCGCGCATCATCGCTGTCGAACTGGACGAGCACACGATCCTGTGGCGCAGCGCCGATGTCGAGCAGGAACGGCGCATCGCCATCTTCGATCTGCTCGAGGGCAATCATTTCGCGCCGCAGCGCCCGGCCGCCGACGGCTATGCCGGTCCCTACCGGATCCGGCTGCGGGTCGAGGAAGGGCGGCTGGCGATCGACATGTTCCGCGCCGATGCCACGCATCTGGAAACGCTGGTGCTGGGGCTTGCCCGGTTCAGGCGGCCGATCAAGGATTATTTCGCGATCTGCGACAGCTATTATCAGGCGATCCGCCAGGCCTCGCCGCAGCAGATCGAAACCATCGACATGGCCCGCCGGGCGATCCACAACGACGCCGCGCAGCTGCTCGTCGAACGGCTGGAGGGCAAGATCGCGGTCGATTTCGACACTGCCCGCCGGCTGTTCACGCTGATCTGCGTGCTCCACATCAAGGGATGAGATGAACGACCTGATCGACGCCGCCCGCGCCGCCGCGGCCTTTGCCCATGCGCCCTATTCCCGCTTCGGCGTCGGCGCGGCGCTGCGCCTCGCCGATGGCCGGATCATTACCGGCAGCAACATGGAAAATGCCAGCTACGGCCTGTCGCTGTGCGCCGAGACGGTGGCGCTCGCCCGCGCGAACTGCGAAGGCCATCTGGCCGATGTCGTCGAAGTGGCGGTGATCGGCGGCGCGCTCGGCCCCGACGGGCGGATCAGCGGCACCGCCCCCGTCACGCCGTGCGGGCGCTGCCGCCAGATGCTCAACGAAGCCGCCCAGCTCGGCCGGCGCGACCTGATGATCCACTGCGCGGCGGCCGAGGGCGGTCAGGTGATCAGCCTGACCCTGTCGGCGCTTTTGCCCCATGCGTTCGGCCCCGCCGATCTCGGCCTGTAACGGAGCGACGCCATGGCCATTCTTTCCGACCGCTGGATCCGCGAACAGGCGCTGTCGCAGCGCATGATCGAGCCGTTCGTCGAGGCGCAGCGCCGCGACGGCTGCATCAGCTATGGCCTATCCAGCTATGGCTATGACGCGCGCGTCGCCGACGAGTTCAAGATCTTCACCAATGTCGACAATGCGGTCGTCGACCCCAAGGATTTTGCCGCCAACAGCTTTGTCGACCGCAAGACCGATGTCTGCATCATCCCGCCCAACAGCTTCGCGCTGGCGCGCACGGTCGAATATTTCCGCGTGCCGCGCGACGTGCTCGTCATCTGCCTCGGCAAATCGACCTATGCGCGCTGCGGCATCATCGTGAACGTGACCCCGCTCGAGCCGGGCTGGGAAGGCCATGTGACGCTGGAGTTTTCCAACACCACGCCGCTGCCTGCCAAAATCTACGCCAATGAGGGCGCGTGCCAGTTCCTGTTCCTGAAGGGCAATGAGCCGTGCGAGGTCAGCTATGCCGACCGGGCGGGCAAATATATGGGCCAGCGCGGGGTGACGCTGCCCCGGCTGTGACCGGGATTTGTTTGTTGGGAAGAACGGCACCGGGTGTTTTTGTTTGATCGCGGCACCGGGTGTTTGTGATTGGGAAGAACGGCACCGGCCCGCACCCCCACCCGGCCTCCCAACGGCAGGATACACTGTGGGAGGCCGGGTGGGGGT
>NZ_JAPFGX010000012.1:0-71050 GCF_059803575.1 Sphingomonas sp. URJC2 | reverse complement strand
ATCCGGCCAGCGCCGCGCCCGGCTGGACGGTCGCTGCCGCGCGGGGGCTGCGCGCGGCCATCGTGGCCGCGGCCGATGACGGGCTGGACCCGCGCGACTATGCCCCCGAGGCGCTGGACGCGGCGCTGCGCGCAGGCGATGCGGTGCTGATCGCGCGCGCGGCAACCGCCAGCTATCGCCGGCTGGCGCGCGACCTGATCGAAGGGCATGTGACCGCCGCCGCGCGGCGCGACTGGCACGTTGCCGGGCCGGCCGCAGATGGCGCGGCGATCGACCGGATGATGGCGGCGGCGCTGGCGGGCGGGCGGATCGGGCCTGAACTGGCGGCGCTTGCCCCGCGCCATGCCCAATATCGCGCGCTGCGCGCCGCGCTGGCGGCGACACCGCCGGGCGAGGCCGCGCGGATCGAGGCGCTGCGCGTCAACATGGAACGCTGGCGCTGGCTGCCGCGCGAACTGGGCGCGCGGCATCTGCTGGTCAATGTGCCGGGCTACACGCTCGATCTGGTCGAAGGCGGCGGGGTGACGGCGCGCCACCGGGTCATTGTCGGCCGCGCGCAGACGCCGACGCCGCAATTCGGCGCAGAAGTTGCCGGCGTGATCCTCAACCCCTGGTGGGACGTGCCGGCGAGCATCGTCGCCGAAAGCGTCGGCGCGCTCATCCGCCGCAATCCGGCCACCGCCCGCGCGCGCGGCTATGTCTGGCAGGCCGACGCCGCCGGGCATCTGCGCGTCCGCCAGATGCCGGGGCCGGGCAATTCGCTGGGGCTGATGAAGCTGGTGATGCCCAACCCGTTCAGCATCTTCGTCCATGACACGCCGGCCAAGGCATTGTTCGCCCGCCCGGTGCGCGCGTTCAGCCATGGCTGCATCCGCACCGAAAACCCGCTCGACCTCGCCGCCCTGCTGACCGGCGGCAGCCGGGCGCAGATCGATGCGCAGGTCGCGGGCGGCGACACGCTGCGCCTGCCGGTCGCGCCGCTGCCGGTCTATATCGTCTATCTGACGGCCATTGCCGACGACAATGGCCGGATCAGCCAGCTGCCCGACATCTACCGGCGCGACGAAGCGGTCGCCGCCCAGCTGGCCGACCGGGGCGCGCCCCCGGACTGAGCCGGTTCAGCGCTCGACCACCGCGTCATGCATCGGCGCGAGCCGGGCGAGCAGCCGGTTCTGCGCGGCAAAGCTGACGCCCTCGGCGGTCATTGCGCGCTGGAGCAGCTCGACCAGCCGGTTCATGTCTGCGCGGCGGATGCCCAGATCCTTGTGCGCGCTCGCCATGTCGCGGCCGGAATAGGTGCAGCCGGCATTGAGGATCGCGCAGATCTGCTCGGTCAGCGTGCGGCGCAGCCGGACCATGTCCTGATTGACGAAGATTTCGGCAATCGCCGGATCGGCGCGGGCGTCAGCGACCATGCGGGTGACGATGCGCTCAATGCCCGCGCGGCCGTGAAACGCCTGTGCCATCGCGTCGCCCGCAAAGGGCCGCGCGCCCAGATTGGCGGGGCCGGGCACATAGGGGGCGACCGCCTCCTCGCCCGGCATCGCATAAGGCGGGGGCGCGGGGGTTGGGGACGAAACGGCCCCGGCGGTCTGAGCCAGCGTCAGCAGCAGCGCGATCATCTCCCCTCCCCTCAAAAACCGGCCTGAAGCTGGACGAGCACGCCGCGCTGGCGCGGGCGGGTGGCGATTTCGCCCAGATCGACATAGGCAATGGTCACGGTGACGTGGCGGTTGACCGCCCAGGCCGCGAACAGATCCACCCAGTCATCCTCGCGCGCAATGCCCAGCCGGTCGGGCTTCATCCGGTATTCGCCGCCAATCGCCAGCCGCCGCGACAGCTGCCACGCCGCCGATCCCTCGAACGCCAGCATCCGCCCACCCCCCTTGTCGCCGCCAAAGCCGAGCAGGCCGAGCTGGTTGGCGCGGGTCAGCCGCAGCGTGCCATTGACCAGCAGGCTGTGCGCGAGCAGCAGCCGGCTGGCCGAGACATAGACATCGACATCGCGGTCGGCCCGCGCACCGAGCGCGCGGACCACGGCATCGTTGCGCCCGTCCTTGAGCTGCGCGCCGAGCGCGACCGCCGGCATCCGGCCATAGACGAGATCGCCCGCCAGCCTGACCTTCGCGCCCAGCACATTCTGGACGAAGCGGTAATCGCGCCCCAGCCCGAGCGCCGCGCCGATGCGGTTGGTGTCGAAGCTCTGCCGGGCAAAGGACAGCTCGACCCGGTCGCGGAACCCGACCGCCACCCCGATGCCGCGATAATCATAATCGCGCAGCACCACCCGGGTCAGCTGCGCCTGTGCGCCGATGCCGTCATCGGTGCCATTGCCGGCAATCACCGCCCAGGGCGCAAGCCCGCCCCCGGCCGCGCCGTCGAGCGTCGAGATGCCGTTGGTCAGCAGCAGCTTGCCCCCGGTCGTCAGCGGGCGGGCGGCGGCGGCGGTCGCACCGGCACCCAGCAGGGCGGCGGCAAGGATCGGCAGAAAACCGGGCGGGATCAGTCGGCGGGCGGGCATCATCCGCGTAATATAGATTAAAAGATTGGAGACTTATTGACGGCTAGAGACAGCGTCATGTTTCGCCCCGCCCGCCAGACCTGCCGCCCGGCCCGGAGTGCACCGACCGCCCTGACGACATGGCGCGTCGCGGCTGTAGCGGCCATGCTGGCGGGGGCGCCCGCACATGCGGCCGATCTTGACCTGCGGCTGGTCGACAGCGCCGGCCAGCCGGTCGCCGATGCGGTGATGACTTTCCATCCCGCCGGCGGCGCACCGCCCGGGCCTATCCGTTTTCCCTGGCCGGCGGAAATGGTGCAGGAAAATGTGACGTTCGTGCCCCATGTGCTGATCGTGCCGGTGGGGGCGACGGTGCGCTTTCCCAACCGGGACAAGGTGCGCCACCATGTCTATTCCTTCTCACGCGCGGCGCGGTTTGAGATCAAGCTGTTCGGGCGTGATGAGACGCGCAGCTACACCTTCACCACGCCGGGCGCGGTCGCGCTTGGCTGCAACATCCATGACCGGATGGCCGGGTTCATCCGCGTGGTCGACACGCCCTTTGCCGCCAGAAGCGATGCGGGCGGCAGGGTCAGGCTGGCCGGGCTGCCCGACGGACGCGGGCGGATCACCATCTGGCACCCCCGGCTGAAGGGCAAGGATCAGGAAATGCTGCTGCCCTTCGGCCCCGGCGCGCCCGCCCGCCCGGCCGGGCAGCGCATCGTGCTGCCGCTGGGGCCCGAGCGATGATCCGCGCGGGCGGCCGGATCTGGCGGCGCGTGGCCGGGCGGCTGGGCGCGACGCTCACCGTGCGGATGACGGTGTTTTTCGGGCTGATGTTCGCGCTCACGAGCGCGCTGACGCTGATCGGCACTCAGGCCGCCATCGCCCGCTATGCCGAACGCATGATCCGCGACCAGATGCGCACCGGCAGCGCGATTTTCGACCGCATCGCGGCAATGCATTTCGACCAGCTTGCCCAGGCCGGCCGCGTGCTGGCCGGGGATTTCGGCTTTCGCGAGGCGGCGGCGACCGGCGATGCGCCCACGATCCTGTCGGCACTCGACAGCCTCGCCGCGCGGCTGGAGGCCGATCATGCGATGTTCGTCTCGGCAGATGGCGATGTCGTCGCCCGCCCGCCGGGCTTTACCGATCAGGATCGCGACCGCCTGCTCGCCGCGCTCGAGGCCGGGCGCGAACAGGGCATCGCGCGGTGGAGCGGGGAAGATCATATGGCCGCCGCCGCGCCGGTGCGCGCGCCGATGACCGTCGGCTGGGTGGTGTTTGCGCGCGACATGGCCCCGGCCGATCTGCGCGCGCTCGCCCGGCTGACGCTGATCGACCTGCGCCCGCATCTCGCCGTCCCGGCCGAACTGCCCCCCGCGCTGCGCGACGGGCGCGCGCCGGGCCGCACGGTCGAGCTGGCGGTCGCGGGCGAGCGCCGGCTGGTGCAGGCCCGCCCGGTCGAAAGCCTTGAGGCGGATGCGCCGCGGCTGCTCGTCCTCGAATACAGCCTGACGGCGGCGATGGCCGCCTATGCGCCCATTTTGTGGGTGCTGCTCGGCTTCGGGCTGCTCGGCGTCGGCATGGCGATCATCGGCACCTGGCTGACGGCGAGGCGGCTGAGCCGGCCGATCCTGGCGCTCGATGCGGCGGCGCGCCGGGTCAGCCGCGGCCACCATGCCGAGGTGGCGGTCGAAACCGGCGACGAGATCGGGCGGCTGGCGCGCAGCTTCAACACCATGGTGACGGCGATCAGCGAGCGCGAACGCCAGATCGCGCACATGGCGTTTCACGATGCGCTGACCGGGCTCGCCAACCGCACCCTGCTGCGTGAGCAGATGAGCCTCGCGCTCGCCCGCGACGACCGGTTCGCGCTGTTCTGCCTCGATCTCGACAATTTCAAATCGGTCAACGACACGCTCGGCCATCCGACCGGCGATGCGCTGCTGTGCGATGTGGCGAAGCGGCTGGACGAGGCCTGTCCGGGCGGGTTCGTCGCCCGGCTGGGCGGCGACGAATTCGCGGTGATCCTGCCCGCCGCCGCCGGCCAGCCGGCGCGGATCGCGCGGACGATCATTTCGCGGATGGCCGAACCGTTCACCGTCAACGGCCACCGCATCGTGATCGGCACCAGCATCGGCATCGCGCTCGCGCCCGATGACGGCACCGAGGCGACCGCGCTGCTCAAAAACGCCGATCTTGCGCTCTACAAGGCCAAGAATGACGGCAAGAACGGCTTCCGCTTCTTCGAGGCCGCGATGGATGCCGAGGCGCAGGCGCGCCGCGCGCTCGAAGTCGATCTGCACGATGCGCTGGTGAAGGGGGAGCTGGAGCTGTATTTCCAGCCGCTCTTCTCGCTCGCCCAGTCGCGGGTGTGCGCGTTCGAGGCGCTGCTGCGCTGGAACCATCCGGTGCGCGGCATGGTGTCGCCGGCCCAGTTCGTGCCGCTGGCCGAGGAGACCGGGCTGATCGTGCCGATCGGCGAATGGGCGCTGCACGAGGCCTGCCGGATCGCCGCCGGCTGGCCCGGCGACCTTGCCGTCGCGGTCAACATCTCGGCCGTGCAGTTCCGGTCGGCCACGCTCAACACCGTCGTGCTCCAGGCGCTGGCGGCCAGCGGCCTGCCCCCGGCCCGGCTGGAGCTGGAGATCACCGAAAGCCTGTTCATCGACAATGTCGAGGCGACGCTCGCCTCGCTGCACGCGCTGCGGCGGCTGGGCGTCAGGATCGCGCTCGACGATTTCGGCACCGGCTATTCCTCGCTCAGCTATCTGCGCGCCTTTCCGTTCGACAAGCTCAAGATCGACCGCAGCTTCATCGTCGATCTGCTCGAACATGACGGGGCGACGGCAATGATCCGCGCGATCACCAGCCTTGCCGACGCGCTGGGCATGGAAACGACCGCCGAGGGGGTGGAGAATGTCGACCAGCTCGACATTCTGCGTGCGCAGGGATGCAACACCATCCAGGGCTTTTATTTCAGCCGCCCGCTGCCGGCGGCCGAGGTGATGCGGCTGCTCGACAGCCAGGGTCAGGCACAGGCAGCCTGATCGCGCCCGATTGCCATCTGCCCGCCGGGCAGGGAGCAAAGGTCAGGGCGCGCAGGTCAGGGGGCGGGCGCGTCGATCCGGCAGACCACGCCTTCGGGCAAAAACGCGATCTCGACCGTGCCGCCCAGTTCGGCGGCAAGCCCGCGTTCGATCAGCCGCGTCCCAAAGCCCCGGCGGCGCGGCGGCGCGACCGGCGGCCCGCCCTGTTCCCGCCAGACCAGCGACAGCTGCCCCGCCGCGACCGCCCAGTCGATCAGGATCCGCCCACCGGCCACCGACAATGCGCCATATTTGAGCGCATTGGTGCCCAGTTCATGCGCGGCGATGGCGATCGACACGGCGGTCTTGGGCGGCAGCAGCACATGCGGGCCAGCAAGGCTCAGGCTGTCGGCGGCGACGCCCAGCCCCGACAGCGTTCCGCCCAGCACCTCGGATATCGGCGCAGGGCTCCAATTGCCGCGCGTCAGCAGTTCATGCGCGGTCGCCAGCGCGGCCAGACGCCCTTCGAACGCCGCGCGCACCGCCGGATCGATATCGGCATCGCGGAAGCTGAGCTGCGCGATCCCCTGCACGACGGCGAGCGTGTTCTTCACCCGGTGGTTGAGCTCGTCGATCAGCAGCTTCTGCCGCTCCTCGGCGCGCTTGCGCTCGGTGATGTCGATGAGCGCGCACACCGCGCCGCGCACACCGCCATCGAGGTTGCGCAGCGGGGCGGCATTGCCGAGCAGATGGACCCGCCGCCCGTCGTCGAACACCAGCTGCTCTTCGTGCATCGTCAGCGTTTCGCCGCGCGTCGCGCGCTGGACCGGCAGATCCTCGGGCCTGACCTCTCCCCCGTTCACGTCGAGCACGCGGACATGGCCGACATCGCTATCGGGTGCGTGCTTCGACAGATTGGCCCCCGCCGGCAGCCCCATCAGCTCGGTCGCCACCCGGTTGCCCACAATGTGCGCGCATGACGGATCCTCGGCGATCAGGATCGCCGCCGGCGCGGCGTCGAGCACCGCCTGCAATCGGTCGCGGCTGTCGCGCAGCTCGGCCTCGATCCGTTTCAGTTCGGTCACGTCCTGCACCAGCGTGTAGACGCCGAGCACCGCGCCCTCCGCATCCAGATGGGGAATGTGCTGGACGATGGTCGACCGCGCCTGCGGCCCCTGCACGAACGGGCTTTCATAGGCCACCGCCTGCCCGGAAAATGCCTCGAGCATGCGCGGCAGCCGTTCACGGTACATGTCGTCGCCCAGCACATCGCGCGAATGGCTGCCGAGAATGTCGGCAACCGGCCGGTCGAACCAGCGCTGATAGGCCTGGTTGACGAAGCGGAAGCGGTGCTCGCGGTCGATATAGGAGATGAGCGCCGGCATCGCATCGGTGATCGCGCGCAGCCGCTCCTCGCTCGCCTGCACCGCCTCTTCGGCGCATTTCAGGTCGTGCACATCGGTCGAGCATCCGCACCAGGCGGTGATCCGCCCCGATGCATCGCGCAGCGGCTCGGCGCGCGCGACATACCAGCGATAGGCCCCGTCATGCCGGCGGTAGCGGCATTCGCCCATATAGGAGCTGCCCTCGGCCAGCGTGCGGCGCCACACGGCGGAAATGACCGGCGCATCGTCGGGATGCACGGCATCGAACCAGCCATGCGCCAGCGCAACCTCCGGCGTCTGGCCCGAATATTCATACCAGCGGTCGTTGATGAAATGGATCACCCCGCGCGCATCGGCGAACCAGATGAAACTGGGCACGACATTGGCGAGCAGGCGGAACCGCGCCTCGCTGTCGCGCAGCGCCGCCTCGGTCCGGCGCTGCTCGGTGACGTCGATCAGCATCCCGTCAAACAGCAGCCGGCCGTCAATGGCGGCACGCGGCTGGGTGCGGACCTGGACGTGACGGATGCCGTCGCCGCGATCGGTGCGCACCTCGGTTTCCAGCCCCGTACCGCTGGCGATGACCGCCAGTTCCTCATGATACAGGCGGACCATGTCCTCGGGCAGGATCGCGCCCATCAGCGCCATCGGATCGGCCAGCGCCGCCGCCGCCGGGACGCCGCTCAACGCCTCGCAATTGGCCGAGATGAAGGTGAAGCGCCGCCCGCTCAGATCCGGGTTGATCTCCATCTGATAGACGATCACGCCCGGCAGATGATCGGCCAGCGCATGCAGGCGCGACCGGTCCTCCTCGGCCGCGCGGCGGGTGCGGACATGCTCGGTCACGTCATTGGCGATCAGGAAGATGCTGTCCGTGCCGTCCGCGCCCGGCATCGGCTGGAGCGCAATGTCGAGATAGACGGGCTCGGCACCGGGCAGCGCCAGTCGCACCCCGTCCAGCCGGGCGGGCTTGCCGGTCTGCGCCACCTGCGCCAGCGCAGAGCCGAGGCCGTCGCGAAACAGCTCGGGATGGGCATCGGCGGCAACCATGCCGCGCAGGTCGCGGGCGAACAGCCGGCGATGCGCGGCATTGACGGTCACATAGTGATGGTCCGGCCCGCCGATCAGTGCGATCGCGCCGGGGGCCTGTTCATACATGCGCACCAGCTGCGCCCGCTCGACCGCCAGCCGCAGATCGGCGCCCCCGTCGGCGACGGTCACGAACGCGCCGGCAATCTCGCCGGCCTCGTTGCGCAGCGCCGCATAGCTGAAGCCGGGGGCCGGAGCGGCGGGGGCTGGGGCAGTGCTGGCGCTCTCCGCCCCGCCGGCGCGGCGATCGACGCCGATGGCGGCCAGCCCGGCTGCGATCCGGTCCCATGCGGCCGCCCAGAAATGCTGCGCCGGCTGGCCGAGCGCATCGCCGCCGAACAATGTCATTGCAGCATCATTGGGGATCTGCACCAGCGCCGGTCCCCACCAGACGGCGGACGCCCCCGGCATCGCCAGGCACAGCTCGACGGCCGTTTTCAGGCTTTGGGGCCAGGCGTCGAGCGGCCCCAGCGGCGTGGCCGCCCAGCCATGCTGCGCGACCGCATCCCGGATCGGCCCGCCGCTGCGCGGAAAGCGGGGCGCGCCGCCCGCATCGGCAGCGCCGTCCGGCGGCCCGGCCGTCCGCATATTGATCACCGCGTCACCGGACACATCGGCCCCCGCTTTTCGCCAAAGTGCAAGTTCACGCCCCCAATCCAGTCTAGAAGCAGGTGCCAGCCAACCCAAGCAGATTATCGTCTGGCTTTGCGGGGCGGCAGCGCCACGTCCCGGATTTCAAAAACGCCGCAATCCCGCTAAGCATCGCGGCGATGCGCCCTGCGTTGCTGCCCGTCCCGCCGCTGTCATGCCCATCGCGCCCGGCGCTGGTTCTGGCGTTGAGCGCCATGCTGCTGGCCGGCGGCTGCGCGGCGCGACAGGCCAATGCCCCGCGCGGCCCGGATCCGGTCGCGCTGTCTCAGGCCATTGCATCGGCCGCCGATCAGGTGCGTCGCTGCTATCGCCCACCGCGCGTCGCCCGCCCCGCCCGGCAGATCGTCACCCGGGTGCGCGTCCGCCTCGCTCCCGACGGCAATGTCGCCGCCGCGCCCGAGGTGGTCGCGCAAAGCGGGATCACCCCGGTCAACCGGGTGTTCGCGCCGCTGATGGCCGATGCGGCGATCACCTCGGTGCTGCGCTGCGCACCGCTGGTGTTGCCGACAGACCTTCATGCAACCGGCTGGGACGAGTTCGACCTGACCTTCAGCCCCGGGGCGATGGGTTAGAGCATTTTCAAGCCGGGTTGAAACATCCGGCAACTGGGAAAATGCGGAAAATCGAAGGATTAGAGCGGCCGATCCGATGCAATCGTATCGGCCGCTCTAAAGGTCCGGTTCCGCCATTGGCCGACGCGTGGCGCAGCGGCACCGGCCCGCACAGGATCGGCCAGCCTCAATAATTGCGGCGATAGCGCAGCTCGACGCTGGTCCCCGAAAACGAACTGGTCTGCGACAGGATGCTGAGCGCGCGGCTGAGCGCGACCTCGATCTGGGTGGCGGTGAAGCCGCGCGCATCGGTGATGATTTCCACATAGATGTCGTTCGACACATAGGCTCCGGCGGCGAGCGCCGCGCCGCGCCCGGTGCTTTGATCCTCGCCCAGAATGCGCAGCCGGTCGATCCCGGCGGCCGAACGCAGCTTGCCCAGCGGATTGAGCCCACCGCCGGTGCCGCGCAGATTGTTGAGCGCGGCGGCCAGCTGCACCGCCTGCAGCGCCGACAGGTTGGTGATCGATTCGCCGAACAGCACCCGGGCGAGCAACTCATCCTGCGGCAGGCTGGGGGTGGAGGTGAGCGCGATCTGCGGGCTTTGCGCGCGCCCGGTGACGACCAGCGCGACCGTCAGCCCGTCAATCTCCGCATTGGCGCGAATGTCGATCAGCGGGTTGGTGCCGCCCTGGAAACTCAGCGTCGATGCGCGGTCGAGATCGAACCGCCGCCCGGCAAAGCTGTAGGTGCCGCGCACCAGATTGACGGTGCCGGTCATCGCGGGCGCGGTGGAGGTGCCGCCGATGCGCAGATCGGCCCCCCATTCGGATTCCAGCCCCATGCCGGAGACGAACAATTGGTCGGGCGCGCGCAGCCTCAGGTCGAACCGGAACAGCCCGGCGGCGGCGGCGCGGCGGCGCTCGGCCGCGGCAGCACCCGGTTCGGGCATCGGATCGCCCTTGCGTCTGACGCCTTCGAGCACCGCGATCTCGGCTGCGCCCTGCCGCACGACCTGATAGCGCGCCTCGGGCAGGCGCAGCTCGCCGGCGATCAGCACGCCCTCGGTGAACGGGCCGGTCAGGCGCAGCCGGCCAGTCGCGGTCGCGCCCAGCGCATCGGAGCGTGCCATCCTTGCCTGGTCGAGATCGACGGTCAGATCAACCGGATAGCCCGCGGCCGAGGCCAGGCCGATCCGCCCCTGGGCGGTGACGGTCCCGTCCCCCGCCTTGCCCGTCAACCGATTGATTTCAAGACGATCATTCGTGAACTGGCCGGCAAGAGACAGATCGGTCAGCCGCGTCCCGTAAACGGTATTCAGATAGGTCAGCCCCTTGGCGCGGACCAGCCCGGCCAGCTGCGGTTCGGCAAGACGGCCGCCGAAATCGGCGGCGATGCCGATCGGCCCGGCAAGCTGGTGATCGGTCAGCCCGGCGAGCGCCGGCAGCAGATCGGCGGGGCCGTTATAGCGCAGCCCGCCGCTGAGCGGTGCCGCCGCCAGCCTTTCGGTCCAGCCCCCCGCCGTCCCCGGCGGCTGGAGCCGGGCCTGCAACCGGCCGATGGTCACGCTGCCCCGCCGCGCCAGCGCCTTCAGCTCGGCACCTTCGGGGCGCAGCGTCGCCACCGCGTCGAGATCGACCCCGGCGGACACGGCAGCGGCGCTCGCCCGGGTGAAATCGGCAACCGACAGGCGCAGGTCGGCGCGCGGCATGGCATCGCCCGTATCGGCAAAGCTCAGCCGCCCGGTCGCCCGCCCGCCAATGCCCAACCCGCCCGACACCGCGCCCAGCACCGCCAGATCGAACCGGTCGAACCGGGCGTCGACAGCCATGCCGCCGTCGCCGTCCAGCCGCCCGGCGACCCGCAATTCGCCGCCGCTGCCGGCGATCACCCGCGCCTCATCAAGCAGATAATCGTCGCCGATGGTACGGATCACAGCCGGAGCCGCCAGCCGCAGGGCAATGCCGCCCAGCTCGCCGTCCGCCGCCAGCCGGATGATGCCGGGGGACAGCGCGGCATTGGCGGCCAGCCTGAACGCCATGCCGGCATCGCCCTCTGCCACCAGCGCCGCCCGGCCGCGCCCGCCGCGCAGATCGATGCGCCCGCGCGCACGGCGCAGGCGCAGCTCGCCGCGCGTCACGGCGGCGGCCTGGACATCGGCAATGATGCGCGGGGCATCGGGGTAAAGCGCGATATCGGCCGCGATCAGCGCCCGGCCGATCATCACCGGCGGGTCCGATGGCAGCCGGGCATCGCGCGCGGTGGCCGACAGCCGCGCCGTCTGCACATCGCCTTCGCCGCCCAGCACCGCCTGCCCGCTGACGCCATTGCCCGATACCGCCAGCGTGCCCGCAAACGGCCCGGCCCCGGTCTGGACGAGCGCGCCCGACAGATCGAGTTCGGCAAAGCGCCCGCGCCTGACATCGATGCGCAGCGGCCCCTGCCCGGTCACGACCAGCAGATCGGCGGCGAACGGCCCATAGGATGAGCCGCCGGTCGCGCTGACCTCGTAACCGGCGGCGGTGCCGCGCACGACCGCTTCGACATCGGTGAGCGGAATGCCGAGGCGCGGCCGGGCGGCGGTCAGGCGAATGACCGGCCGCGCGAGCGTCCCCGACAGCGCGACGCTGACCGGGCCATAGCGGCCGGCAATCCCGGCGGCGCGGCCATCGATCCGGCCATCGGGCCATAGCCGCCCCGCGCCGTCGGTCACGGTCAGCCCCGGCGAGGCGACGCGCAGCCTGTCGAGCGTCGCCACCCCGGTCGGGCCATAGCCGATGCGCCCGGTGATCAGCGTCTGCCCGGCCAGCAGGTCGCGCAATGCGCCATTGTCGATCCGCACGCTGCGCGCCGCGAACCGCCCGGCCAGTGCCCAGCCGCCGCCGCGCGGCGCGACCAGATCGATGTCGCTCGACAGGTCGAACAGCCCGGCCCCCTGCACCAGATAGCGATCGACCCGGCCCGACAGGGCGCCGCGATAGGTGCCGGCGGCAAGATCGGCGGCAATCACCGCCCGCGCATCGATGCGCGGCGCGCGGATGCGCAGATCATCGGCCAGCAGCCGCACGCCGCTGACCGCGATCTGGCCGTCGAGCGTAACGCCGGTCAGCAGATCACCCAGCGACGGCCCCAGCCCGGTGATCCGGGCGGCGCGGGCGCGCAACGGGATCAGGATGCGGCCGGGCGTGATGCGGGCCGCACCGCCCGCGGCCAGCCCCTCGACCCGCGTGTCGCCAAAGCCCAGCATCGCCGCATTGAGCCGATAATCGATGCGCGGCCGCGCAAACGGCCCGTCGATCCGCGCGCGCAGGCGAACGCCGCTGCCAGCGAGATTGGGGGCGAGCATGGCGGGACGCATCAGATCGGCCGACAGCGTCGCCATGCCGATGCGGTTGCGCGCCAGATCGACATCGCCCCTGGCCGACACCGCAAGGGCGGCGGATGCGAGCTTCAGCTGGACATCGGCGCGCCGGTCCGCCAGCTGCGCCGACAGGTCCATCGCCAGCGCCGGGCCGGTCAGCCGGGCAAGTGCTGGCACGATCAGCCCCGGCCGGGTCGGCCCTTGCGCGCGGAACAGGCCATTGCGCGCGGTGAGCGCCAGCCGGGCGAGCGACCGCCCGCCATGCACCGCGATCAGCCGCCCGTCCCATGCCCGCCAGTCGCCCCGCCCCGCCAGATCGAGCGCGAGCGGGGCCTTCAGCCCGACGAGCGCGGCGAGCGCGCCGCCCGCGGGCGCACGCACCGACGCCGCCATCACCAGCCGCCCGGCATCGGGCGCGGCATCGAGGCGGAGCATCGCCCGGTCGCCGCCGTTCAGCGCCGCCAGATCGGCCGCGACCAGCGCGCGCGCATCGGCGATCCGCGCCCGCCCCGACAGGCGAAGCGTCTGCGCCCGCCCCGTCACCGCCGGGGCGAGCACCAGCCGCTCCACCGCCAGCCGGCCGAGCGTCAGGTCGATATCGGGCAGCACCGGCCGGTCGGGATCGGCCGGCACGGGCCGCAGCGCCGGGCGGCGGGCGACCACGACCAGCGGTGCCGACAGGTCGCGAAGGTCGATATGGCCGCCCAGATAGGCGAGTGGGCGCCAGTCGAGCCTGATGTCGGGCGCATTGGCGAACACCCCCTGCGGATCGCGCACGGCCACGTCGCGCAGCACCATCCGCCCGAACAGCGACCCGTCGATGCGCCCGATCCGGACCGACAGGCCGGACGCGGTCTCCATCCGCGCCAGCCGGTCGGCGACCAGCCGCCGCCCGGCATCGCTGTCGAGCGCGACGAGCGCCGCCACGCCGAGCGCCGCGACCAGCGCCAGCACGGCGGCGAGGCGGCGCAGCGCGCGGGCAAAACGCCGGGGCTGCGCGGCGGCGGGAGCGTCCGTCAAAATGCCTGTCCGATCGAAATGAACAGGGTGATGCGCGATTCGCCCGGCCGCCGCGCGATCGGCGTCGCGACATCGACGCGGATCGGGCCGAAATTGGTGTAAAGCCGCCCGCCAATGCCCACCCCGGCGCGAATGTCGGACAGCCCCGGCAGGCTGGAGCGATAGACCTGGCCCGCATCGACAAAGGCGGCGACGCCATAATCGCCGAACCGGTAGCGCGCCTCGACCGCCGCCTCGACGACGCTGCGTCCGCCAAGCGGGGCATTGGCGGTGTCGCGCGGCCCCAGTTCCTGAAAGCCGAAGCCGCGCACCGATCCGCCGCCCCCGGCATAGAGCCGCCGCGACGGCGCGATGCGGTCGCGCGGCGTGCCGATGATCGTGCCGAAGCGCGCCCGCCCGGCGATCACCAGATCGTCGCGGACAGGATAATAGCCGCTGACATCGACAATGCCGCGCGCATAACGGTCCATCCCGCCCGAGGCGCGCTGCGACAGCTCAGGCGTCAGCCGCCCGGTCACGCGAAAGCCGCGCGTCGGATCGAGCAGGCTGTTCGAGCGGTCATAGCCAAGCTGGCCCGGCAGGGCGACGATGAAATAGGTGCCCCGGGCATCGTCGCGCGGCTGGACCCGCCGGTCTTCGTCGCTGGCCAGCAGTTCGACGCCATAGGCCCAGGTCCAGATTTTCTGCCACAGCGGGGTCGATTCGCGCGAAATGCGCGCCGACACCGACGCGGTCAGCGCGTCATAGGCCTCGTAACGCTGGCGCGCGCCGCGCAGCCCCAGCTCGACCGTCCGGTCGCGGCGACCGGCATTGGCACGCCGGAAACTGACCCCGGCCGATTGTTCGCGCGTGCCGATCACCCCCTGCACGATCAGCGCGCCTTCGGGCGGGAACAGGTTGCGGTGGGTCCAACTGCCGCGCAGCGTCAGGCCCTGACCGGTCTGGTAGCCGCCCTGCGCGGCAATGGTGCGCGGCGGCCCGGCCTGCTGCGTCACATCGAGATCGACGAGCATCCGCCCTTCGGCATCGCGGCGTTCGGTGGCAACCGGCGTGACCGCGACGCCCGACATCAGCCCGGTCGCGATCATCGCGTCGCGCAGATCGTCGACCTTGCGCCCGTCATAACGCTCGCCGCTGCGAAACCGGGCGAGCACCGCGACATGGGCGGCATCGAACACCGGCCGGCCGCCGGTCCGGATCGTGCCGAACGCGCCCAGCGGTCCCGGATCGACCGGCAATGTGTAATCGCCTAGCCGCGTTTCGGGATCGAGCAGCACGTCGCGCGCGCCGATGGTCGCGAACGGATAGCCGCGCTCGGGCAGGCGCACGCTCACCCGCGCCTCCGCCGCCTCGATCAGCGCGGCGGCCAGCGGCTCGCCGCCGTTCAGGGCCAGCGCATCGCGGGCAAGGCCCGGCGGATCGGTGTCCGGCCCGGTGACGCTGATCCGGCCCAGACGATAACGCGCACCGGCCACGAAGCGCAGCCGCGCGGTCAGCGGCCGCCCGTCGCGCGGCGGCTCCAGGGTGACGCTGCCGGTTGCGTCATAATAGCCTTCGGCGCGCAGCAGCGACAGCGCCAGCCGCTCATCCTCGCGCGCCCGCGCCAGCACCACCGCGCCATTGGCCGCATCCCCGTCGCCGCGGTCGAGCGCCGACAGGCTGCGGAAGCGGCGCTCCAGCCCGACCGCGTCCAGCCCCTCGACCTCGAGCCGGTAGCGCAGTTCCTCGGCCGGGGCCGTCGCCTCGGCCAGCCCGGCGGGCGGATCGAGCGCGAAACTGCCAAGCGGCGGCAGCGGATCGTCCAGCTCCGGCGGCAAAGCCTGCACCGGATCCGCTGCGGCGGGCGCGGGCGCAACAGGCGCCGGCAGCGGCGCGAGCGGCGCATCCAGATCGTCGCCGACCGGGGGCAGCATGGCGTCGAAGGCGGCATCGGGGATGACCGGCGGCTCGACACCCGGCCCGTCAGCGGCCAGCGGCGTGCCGTCCGCCGGCGACGCGGCGGGCGGAGGAGGTGCGGGCTGCGGTCCGGCCGGTGCCGCGAACGCCATGATCGCGGCCAATGACGTCAATGCACTCACCTGGACCCCTTCATCCTCCGCCCACAACCCTGACGCCTGACGACCGGTTCCACAATCGCTTTCAGCCGCTTTCAGCGCCGTGCGCCGCGCCCGGCCTGCGGGTCGGCACGATGGCCGGTTTAAGCCTCGCTTAAGGGCTTGCGCATAAGCCCCGAGAAATGTCGGGCGCATTTCAAGCCTTTGAGCCGGTTGAGGGCGATTATCCGCCGGAGCGCCGATCAGGTGCCCGGCACATGTCGGTCCTGCGCGCCGGGCGCATCAGCTTTGATGGCGACGACCATCTGTGCATCGTGCGCAACATTTCGGCCGGCGGGCTGATGGTCGGCTGCAACACGCCGCCCCTCCCCGACCGCCGGGTGACGGTGGAGCTGCGCTCCGACAAGCAGATGCACGGCGTGGTGCGGTGGAGCCGGGACGGCCAGTGCGGCATTCAGGTGGATGAGCCGATCGATGTCGAGCAGGTGCTGCGCGAGGAGCGCAACCCGCTGCTGCGCATCCGGCCGCGCGCGCCGCGCTTCGTGCGGCGCGGCACGGTGAAGCTGATCGGCGAAGGCGATCCGGTGATCGGCGACATCATGGACATTTCGATCGGCGGGCTGAGCTGCCGGCCCGACCGGCCGCTCAAGCGCGGCGAACCGGTCGTCGCCTCGATCGCCGGGCTGGTCGCGACCACCGCCGAGGTGCGCTGGACCAAGGGAGACGTCGTCGGCATCCGGCTTGAAAAGCCGCTGCCCTGGCGCGGTTTTGCCGACTGGCTGGAACAGGCCCCGCGCGGCTGAGCCGCCCCGGCCGCTCGAAAAACCCTCTAAATCGATGATCTGGAGCGGTTTTTGATCCGATGCGGCCAGATCGGAAACCGCTCTAGCCATGGCCTGACCGGCTCCGCTACGCTGCCCTCCGGGGAGGGCGCGCATGATGCGGTGGGTGAAACGTCTGGGGCTGGTGCTGGTCCTGCTGCTGGTCGGGGGCATCGCCTTCGCCTGGACGCCCGATGGCGACCGGGCGGCGCTGATCGCGCGCTACAGCGACGGCAAGTCGCGCTTTGTCGATCTGGGCGAGGGCCTGCGCGTGCATGTGCGGGTGGACGGCCCGGCCGATGCGCCGGTGATGCTGCTGATCCACGGCTCCAACGCGTCGCTGCACACCTGGGCGGGATGGACCGAAAGGCTGGCCGGGCGATATCGGCTGGTCGCGATCGACTTGCCCGGCCATGGCCTGACCGGTGCCCATCCCCGGCGCGATTATCGCGAGGAGATGTTCATCGACGTGATCGACCGCGTCGTCGACCGGCTGGGCCTGCCGCCCGCCATCGTCGCGGGCAATTCGATGGGTGGTGAGCTGGCGTGGAAATATGCCCGCGCGCATCCGCAACAGGTGCGCGGGCTGGTGCTGATCGACGCCTCGGGCGCGCCGGGGGCGTTTCCCGACCATGCCTCGATCGGCCACAGCATGATGCGCAGCGCCGCCTTGCGCCCGGTGCTGCGCCATCTGACGCCGCGCATCCTGATCGAACAGAGCCTGAAGGACAGCCTCGCCGTCCAGCAGGTCGTCACCCCGGCGATGGTCGACCGTTACTGGGAGCTGCTGCGCTTTCCCGGCAATCGCGACGCGACGCTCGACCGCGCCACCGTCCGCCGCCCGGCCGCGACCCCGGCGGCGATGGCCGCGCTCGGCAAGCCGGTGCTGATCCTGTGGGGCGCGGCCGACCGGCTGATCCCGCCGCGTTACGGACAATGGTATCAGCGCGCGATTCCGGGGGCGGAACTGATCGTCTATCCCGGCATCGGCCATGTGCCGATGGAGGAAGCGCCCGCGCGCACCGCCGCCGATGTCGATGCCTGGGCGCGCCGGTTGCCGGCCATGGCTGCGGGCGCATGACGACCATCGCCGTCTACAGCGCCAAGGGCGGGGTCGGCAAATCGACGCTGGCGGTCAATCTGGCCTGGGCGGCGGCGACCCTGTCGTCGCGGCGGACGCTGATCTGGGATCTCGATGCCCAGGGGGCGGCCAGCTATCTGCTCGGCCAGGGGCGCGGCGCGCCGGGACCGGCCGAGCGGGTGTTCGCGCGCGACGTCGCGCCCGAAACGCTGATACGCCCGACCGGGATCGAGCGGCTGGACCTGCTGCCCGCCGACAGTTCGCTGCGCGCGCTCGACCGGCTGTTCTTCGAAATCGGCAAGAAAAAGCGGCTGCGCCGGCTGCTCGAAGGCCCGGCGCGCAGCTATGAACGCATCATCCTCGACTGTCCGCCCGGCCTGACCGAAACCAGCGCCCAGATCCTGGCGGCCGCCGATCTGATCCTCGCGCCCGTCATCCCCTCACCGCTGTCGCAGCGCGCGCTGGACGAGGTCGTCGCCTTTGCCGGGCGGCTGAACGGGCGGCATGCGCCGATCCTGCCGATCTTCTCGATGGTCGACCGCCGCCGCGCGCTGCACCGCGACGCGCTCGAGCAGCGGCCCGACTGGCCGGTGATCCCGATGGCGAGCGCGGTCGAGCAGATGGCGAGCGAACGCGCGCCCATCGGCGTGTTCGCCCCGCGTTCGCCGGCGGCCGAGGCCTTTGCCCGGCTGTGGCGCGGCATCGAGAAAAAGGCCGTGCGGCTGTAGCCCGTTCGCCGGGCCGGACCCGCTCACCCAGGCTTCAGGATGCTTCGGACAGAGACATGACGCCGCCGATCGATACCGCCCTGCTGCTGCGCGCCTATCGGGCGGGGATCTTCCCGATGGCCGACAGCCGCGACGCACCCGACATCTATTGGGTCGAGCCGCGACGGCGCGGCATCCTGCCGCTGGACAGCTTTCACCTGTCGCGCTCGCTCGCCCGCACATTGCGCCGCGACCGGTTCGTGGTGACCGCCGACCGCGCCTTTGCCCGGGTGATCGCCGCCTGCGCCGAGGCGCGCGGCGACGGGCCGGAAGGCGGCACATGGATCAACGCCCTCATCGAGGATGCGTGCAACCGGCTGCATGCCGAAGGCCATGCCCATTCGGTCGAATGCTGGCAGGACGGCGTGCTGGTCGGCGGGCTGTACGGCATCAGCCTGGGCCGGGCGTTTTTCGGCGAAAGCATGTTCAGCCGCGCGCGCGATGCGTCAAAGGTCGCGCTCGCCCATCTGGTCGCGCGGCTGCGCGCAGGCGGCTTCACCCTGCTCGACTGCCAGTTCCTGACCGATCATCTCGCCTCGCTCGGTGCGGTCGAGATCGACCGGGCCGATTACATGGCGTTGCTGGGTTCGGCGCTGGCGGCGGGGGCTGGCGCGGCGGCGGACGGCGCGGGCGCCGCCGGGTCGTTCGGTGCGCTCGACCGGCTGGCGGGCGCGCTGCCTGCCGACGCGGCGGCGCGGACGGTCGCCGCGCCGATTTCGGGATGCGTCATCGCGCAGCTTTTGGGCCAGACGTCATAGACCGGGTGCTCGACGACGTTGAGCGACGGCGATTCGGCATAGAGCCAGCCCGAAAACACCCGCCGCCACGCCGCATCGGTGCCGCGCACATCGAGCTGGACGAACGCGCCGGTCAGCTTCTGCACCTCCTGCGGGGCGGTGGTCTCGCAGGCGCGCAGGCGGACGATGACATCGCCGACGCGCACCGCCTGACCGGGCCTGAGCGTCAGATCGCGGGCGATGCCGTTGCGCTTGTTGAGCAGGCCGAGCACGGCGACACGCTGCGCCATCGGCGTTTCGGCGCGGACATAGGCCGGGCCGGAACCGGCACGCGGCGATCCGCCGGTCGCGGCTTCGGCTGCATTATCGGGCGCATCCGCCGCGGGCGGGGCTGCGGTGGACACGGGATCGGCGGCCTGATTCTGCAGCGCGAGCGCCGCGCCGCCGGCTGCGACCGCCAGGCCGAGACCGGCCAGCGCGGCCCGCATCATGCCGCGTCCGGGCTCCACGCCTCATAATCGCCGGTCGACGCCGCACGCACGCCGCCCTGTTCGAGCGCGCCCGCCGGGCGATAGGCCGCCGCAGTGCCGGTCATGTTCGGCACCGCCGGCTTCTGCCAGGCGCGCGGCGCGGGCAGCGCTTCGGGCAACAGATCGGTGGTGTGGTGCAGCCAGCCATGCCATTCGGGCGGCACCCGGCTGGCGTCGTTCGATCCGTTGAAGATCACCCAGCGGCGCTTCTGCCCGTCCTCGCCGGCCGTGCGGGCTTCGTAATAGACATTGCCCCAATCGTCGCTGCCGACGCGCACGCCGTTGCGGCGGGTGTAAAGCGCGGTGCCGATGGTGGCGCCGTTCCACCAGGTGAAGATCGATGCGAGCAGACCCATGGCGCCGCGTTTAGCGATGTCGGCCCGGTTGGGAAAGCCCGGTCGAACGCAAATGCGCAGCGGGCGGGTTCACCCCGCGCCCGCCGGCCGACCCCGGCCTCAGCGCGGCCAGCTCACCCGGTCGCCGGCATTGATGCCAAGCGCCGCCGCGCGCCCGCCCGCCAGTTCCAGCACGGCGGCGACATCCTCGCCCGATTCGACCGGGGCCAGCGAATGCGGGATGGTGTTGGCGGCAATGCGCGCAATGGTGCCGTCGGCGCGGATGAAGATGATGTCGAGCGGGATCAGCGTGTTCTTCATCCAGAAGCTGGCCGGGCGCGGCGGATCGAACGGGAAGATCATCCCCGCATCCGGGGCCAGCGATTCGCGGAACATCAGCCCCTGCGCCTGTTCGGCGACGGTGCGCGCCACCTCGACCCGGAAGCTGTGCCGCCGCCCGGTGGCGTCGGTGATGTTGAGGGTGACGAGATCGAGGCCCGCCGCCGTCCGCGCCGGGGCCGATTCAGCCGGGCGGGCGTTGCACGCGGCGAGCGGGGCGAGCGCCAGCGCAAGGCAGGCGGCGGCAAACAGGCGCGACATCGGATCAGTCCGCCGGATCGACCTGAACGGCGAGCGGCCCTTTGCGCCCGTCGGCGATGCGCGCGATCAGGCGCTGGTCGGGCTGGATGTCGAGGATGCCGGCGCGGCGAAAGGTTTCCATGTGCACGAAGATATCGCCATCATCGCCATCGCGCACCAGAAATCCATAGCCCTTCAGCCGGTTGAACCATTTGACGCGCACCTGCTCGGGCGGACCGGCCTGTTCGGCGAGCGCGGCGGGGTCCACCCGCTCGCGCGGGCGGGCGAGCAGGTCATGATCCGGCCCGATTGCGGTCGACAGATCGAAGGACAGGATCTGGCGCGCCTGCAGCCCGCGGTCGCGGTGCGCGGCGAGGCAATCGACCCGCGCGCCTTCGGGCAGGCTGCGCCGGCCATGGTCGCGCAGGACCGAAAAATGCACCAGAATGTCGCCGCCGCCCTGTTCGCTGACGATGAAGCCGAAGCCGCGCGTGGCGTCGAACCATTTGACCGCGCCCGAATGGCGTTCGAGCGTCTGGCCGTCGGCTGCCGGACCGGTCTGGGCCACCCCGGCATGATCGGGGCTGGGCGCGGGCGAGGCGCTTTCGGACTTGCTGATCAGCGCGGCTTCCGCCGCCGCGACCGAGGCCGCACGCGATATGGTGCACGGCTCGCCATAGCCATTGCCCGGCCGTGCGGCAGCCGGCACGCGACCGGCGCCCCCGCCATCGGCAAGGCCGTCGACGCGGTTCTGTGCCCGCAAATGACCCGCGCCCCCCGGCGCCGGCCGATCGAGATCCACTTGCCCCCCCAAATCAGGTCCCCCCAACCAGGTTAGCATCATAGCACAGCTTTGTTGCGAAACTGAAACATAGTTTCCGCGCGCTTTACACTTTCTTGTGTCCAGTCGGCCGCCATCAGCCCCCGTCTTCGTCGGGCACCGTGCCGGGCGCGGCATCGAGGATGCGGGCGGCAAGGCGCGGCGCATGGCCAGCGCGCAGCATCGCCGCCATCGCCCGGTCGCGAGTGCGGCGGCGGGCGACGGGGTCGGCCTCCGCTGCTGCGTCCGGCGCGAACGGGCCGATCCGGCGGCGACGGGCAAAGGCGAGCGCGGCGGCCCAGGCCGCATCGCGCGCGGCCTCTTCGGCGGGTGCGGCATCTTCGGCCGCGATCCCGGCTGCGCGCAGCGCCGCGCCGACCCGGCGCACGCCATAGCCCCGCCGCGTCAGCCCGGCTGCCCGCTGTTCGGCAAAGCCACGATCATCGACATAGCCGAGCGCCGCCAGCCGCGCGACCAGCGCCGCCGGATCGGGGGCCGCATCGCCGCGCCAGCCGCGCTCGCGCAGCTTGCGGTCGAGATAGGCGGCAAGTCGCGCCCGCGTGGTCGCAAAGCGTTCGACATAGCGCAGCGCCAGCCGGTCCAGCGCATCGGCGTCGAGCGGCGGCGGCGTGCGCACACCTCGATCAGCGCGCCCCCGACCCGCGCGCGCCGGACCGGTGCCGACACGGCCGGTGCCGGCACGGTCATCCGCTGGCGGATCGCCCTCCCCGTCCCCGCTCCGGCCGCTGCCGGGCCTGCCGCGCCACGATTGTGCCACACTCGCGTCCGATTTTGACCGCGCCCGGCCGCCATGCGGGCAGGCTGGAACTGAAACATGCTGCATGACCATGGCGTCTTTGCCGTGGCAGGCAAGCGGGGAAACGGGATCCGGGCAGAAAAGCGCCCGGGCAAAAAGGGAATCAGGGCCGGGACTGTTGCTGTCCGCCCGGCAGGTGACCGGATGGACCGATCCTCCGAGATACAGGGTTGCACTGAACGTCTATGACCGAAATCGTCGTCACGCCGTCCGATGATGCGATGCCGCGCCGCTTTTCCGATTTCGCGACGCTGGGCGACGCGCTGGATTATGCGGCCAAGGGGCTGAAGGGCTTCAACTTCCACGATGCGCGCGGCACGCTGGTGCGCGCCTATGGCTATGCCGAGCTGCGCGACGACGCGCTCGCCCATGCCCGGCGGATGGTGGCGCGCGGCATCGGCCGGGGCGACCGGGTGGCGCTGATCGCCGAAACCGGGCCGGAGTTCGCATCGCTGTTCTTCGGGGCGGTCTATGCCGGGGCATGGCCGGTGCCGCTGCCGCTGCCGACCTCGTTCGGCGGGGCCTCCGCCTATGTCGACCAGCTCAAGGTCCAGCTCGACAGCTGCGACCCGCTGATGCTGATCTACCCGGCCGATCTTGCCGCCATGGCGGGCGAGGCAGCGCGGCAGGCGGGCGTCGCCGGCATCTCCTGGCAGGATTTCGCGAACGAAGCCGCGCCCGATGCGCCGCTGCCCGCCGCCGATCCGGACGATATCGCCTATCTGCAATATTCCAGCGGCTCGACCCGGTTCCCGCACGGCGTCGCCGTCACCCACCGTGCGCTGCTCAACAATCTCGCCGCCCATTCGCACGGCATGCTGGTCCGCCCCGGCGACCGCTGCGTGTCCTGGCTGCCCTGGTATCATGACATGGGTCTGGTCGGCTGCATGCTGTCGCCGGTCGCCAATCAGGTGTCGGCCGATTATCTGAAGACCGAGGATTTCGCGCGGCGGCCGCTCGCCTGGCTCGACCTGATCTCGCGCAATCCCGGCACGACGCTCAGCTATTCGCCGACCTTCGGCTACGACATCTGCGCGCGGCGCGTGTCGAGCCAGATGCATGTCGCCGAACGGTTCGACCTGTCGCGCTGGCGCGTCGCGGGCAATGGCGCGGACATGATCCGCCCCGATGTCATGCAGTCCTTTGTCGAGGCGTTCGGCGATGCCGGGTTCAACGCCCGCGCCTTTCTGCCGAGCTATGGGCTGGCCGAGGCGACGCTGGCCGTCACCATCATGCCGCCGGGCGAAGGCATTGTCGTCGAAATGGTCGCCGAAAGCGAGCTGGCGGGCGGCACGCCCCCGGCGGCGGGTGCGGCCGAACGGTTCCGCGCGGTCGTCAATTGCGGCAAGCCGGTGCGCGACATGGCGGTCGAGATCCGCAGCGAAGACGGCGCGGCCCTGCCCGAACGGGCGATTGGCAAGGTCTGGTGCCAGGGCGGATCGGTGATGACCGGTTATTTCCGCGATCCCGAGGCGACCGCCGCGTGCCTGGTCGATGGCTGGCTGGATACCGGCGACATGGGTTACATGTCGGGCGGCTATCTCTACATTGTCGGCCGCGCCAAGGACATGATCATCGTCAACGGCAAGAATCACTGGCCGCAGGACATTGAATGGGCGGTCGAGCAGCTGCCCGGCTTCAAGGCCGGCGACATCGCCGCCTTTGCGATCACCACCCCGGCGGGCGAGGAAGCCCCGGCGGTGCTCGTCCAGTGCCGCACCTCCGATCCGGCGGAACGCGCGCGGCTGCGCGACGCCATCCGCGACCGGGTGCGCCAGGTGACGGGCATGAACTGCGTCGTCGAACTCGTGCCGCCGCGCACGCTGCCGCGCACCAGCTCGGGCAAGCTCAGCCGCACCAAGGCGCGCAACCTCTATCTGTCGGGGCAGATCCGGCCCTACGATCTGGCTGCGTAATCCCGGCGGTTGTTTGTGGTGCGTTGTTTGTTGTGCGGCTGCGCCGCACGGGCGGCGTTGTCTGTGCTGCGCCTGTTGGCGCAGGGGCGGCACCGGCCCGCACCCCCACCCGGTGCGGCGAATGCCACGCCCGCTCCGTAAGGCGCGCGACAAACGCGGTGAGCCGAGCATCAGTGCTTACCGAACGCTAACCAAAGCCCGCTAGGCCTTGAGGCGTGACACGAGCACGCCCCGCTGCCGCTGCACGGCCGATGATCGACTGGCGCACGGCCCTTGGCCTGTCGGAACCGCGTGATTCCGACTGGGGCAAGGTGCGCGCCGCGCAGATTGCGGCGCTGCGCCGCCATTGGCCGACGCGGCTGGCGGCGGAACTTCTGGGCATTGCCCTGCTCTGGACCGGGCTTGCCGGGCGGGTGCCGGACATGTGGCGCTGGGGCTGGGTTGCCCTGGCACTCGTCGCGGCGCTCGGCACCGCCTTGTGGCGCGTGCGTGGCGCCGAGACGGAGCCGACGGCATCGCCTGCCAGCCTGTGGCGCGAAACCTTGGCGGCGCTCGCTGCCGCGCTGGTGTGGGCGGCACCGCCGGCGCTGTTCGCATCGGCGGCGGGGGTGGAGGCGCAGCTGACCCTGTGCGCGGTCGGGCTGGCGGTGATGGTCGGCATCGTGCTGCTGCTGACCCCGATGCCGCTGGCCGCTGCCGGCGCGCTGATCATGGCCGCCGCCGGATCGACGACATTCCTTGCGACCCTCGGCCTCGACCTGCTGGCCATCGCCAATCTGGGCTTTGCCGCCGTGCTGCTGGCGAGCGCGCTGACCCAGGGGCGTGCATTCCTGATGAACACCGCCGCCCGCTTCGCACTGGTCGAGAAGGAAGAGGTGGTCAGCCTGTTGCTGCGCGAGCATGAGGAAGGCGACGCCGACTGGCTGTGGCAGATCGATGCCGCCAAAAGCCTGACCCATGTGTCGCCGCGCCTCGCTTATGCGCTGGGCGAGGAGGCGCTGGCGATCGAGGGGCGGCCGTTCCTCCAGATTCTCGCCGGCGACAGCTGGGAGACCGGGCAATTCGCCCCCGCCCTCCACATGCTGGCCGACAAGCTCAAGCGGCGGGAGGCGTTTTCGGACCTGCTGCTCGAAGTCAAGGTGCGCGGCGAGACCCGCTGGTGGGAGCTGTCGGCCAATCCCCGCCATGACGAACGCGGCGCATTCATCGGCTTTCGCGGCGTCGGCTCCGACGTCACCGCCGAGCGTCATTCGGCCGACAAGATCAACCGCATGGCCCGGTTCGACACGCTGACCGGCCTGCCCAACCGCCTTCAGGTCAACGAAGCACTCGGCCAGGCGATGGCCGAGGCGGAGAAATGGCGCGGCCGCTGCGGCTTCATGATGATCGATCTCGACCGGTTCAAGGCAGTCAACGACACGCTCGGACATCCGGTCGGCGACCGGTTGCTCGGCCGGGTCTCCGAACGGCTGATGGGGCTGATGAGCGACAATGAGCTGTGCGGGCGGCTGGGCGGCGACGAATTCGCCGTCGTCATCCGCGACGCTTCCGATCCGGCGCGGGTCGAGGCGCTGGGCCGGCGGATCATCGAGGAGCTGTCGCGTCCCTATGATGTCGACCAGCACACGCTGTATATCGGCGCCAGCGTGGGCGCGGCGGTCGGCCCGCGCGACGGCCGCACCGTCGAAACGCTGATCCGCTCGGCCGATCTCGCGCTCTACCGGTCGAAAGACGCCGGGGGCGGCCATTATCACGCCTATGAACCCCAGCTTCACGTCCATGCCGAGGAACGCCGCGTCCTCGAAATGGCGCTGCGCAAGGCGCTGGAGAAGGGCGAGCTGCACCTCGCCTATCAGCCGGTCGTCTCCGCCGACGAAGCGGTGGTCGAGGGGTTCGAGGCGCTGATGCGCTGGACCAGCCCCGAACATGGCAATGTGTCGCCGGCCAAGTTCATCCCGCTCGCCGAAGAGGCGCGGCTGATCGGCCCGATCGGGCAATGGGCGCTGCGCACCGCCTGCATGGAGGCGCGCAACTGGCCGTCCACGGTGCGCGTCGCGGTCAATGTCTCCGCCGAGCAGCTGCACGATCCGCGCTTCGTCGATGCGGTGCGCACGGCACTGGCCGAGAGCGGCCTGCCGCCCCACCGGCTGGAGCTGGAGGTGACCGAAAGCGTGTTCATGCGCGAAGGCACCAATGCCGTGACGGTGCTGGGGCAGGTGCTGGAGCTGGGCGTGCGCCTCGCGCTCGACGATTTCGGCACCGGCTATTCCTCGCTCGGCTATCTCAGCCGGACCAGGTTTTCGACGATCAAGATCGACCGCAGCTTCGTGCAGGGCGCGGCGCGCAATGCCGCCGAAAGCCTCGCCATCATCCGCGCCGTCGTCGCGCTTGCCGACAGTCTGGGCATGTCGACCACCGCCGAGGGGGTGGAGACCGAAGAGGAATATGCGATGATCAAGCGGCTCGGCTGCCGCAAGATCCAGGGCTACTTGTTCGGCCGGCCGATGAGCCCGGCCGATGCCCGCGCCCTGTTCCCCAACGCCACCCGCACCGCCGCCGCCTGACCGGCGCGGCGGGACGCTGCGGACATCCCGCGCGCCCGAAACGCCCGGCGCGCGCACCATGGCGCTTGCGCACCCGCCCGGCCGCCGCTATCTGGCTGCCTCTCCGACGGAGGAGTGTAGCTCAGTTGGTAGAGCATCGGTCTCCAAAACCGAGGGCCGGGGGTTCGAGTCCCTCCACTCCTGCCAGGATCCGCCGCTGATTTGCGGCCAGCGCGCGGGGCCGCGCTCGATCAGGCCGCGCGCCGCACCATATCATCGCCTCTCCGGTCGGATCCCATAACCGTTTTTGCCTTTTCGCGGCCGTCGAGCACCGACAGCGAACGTTCGAGCGCCGCCATGCGGTCGCGGCTTTCGCGCACCAGCTGGGTGATGCCCCCGGCGGCGATGGTCGAACGGTTGGCCAGTTCGCGCACCTGGGTTGCGACCACATCGAATCCCCGGCCGGCATCGCCGGCATGGGCGGCCTCGATCGCGGCGTTGAGCGCCAGCACATTGGTCTGGAAGGCAATGGTATCGATCGTCGTGACGATGGCGGCAATCCGCTCGCCGGCATCGATCGCCGCGCGCACGGCGACGCTCGTCTCGCTCACCGCATGCTGGCGGTCGGACACGTCGATCGCGCACATCATCACCCGGTCGACCTGGCCGGTCAGGTCGGTCAGCCCGGTGAACACGGCGTCGAACATCAGCTCGCGCCCATCGGCACAGGGCCAGGCCAGCATCCGGCGCAGCTGCCGCCCGGATTCGATCGTGGCGCGTTCATCGGCCGACAGCAGCCGGTCGAGCGCGGTCGCCAGCCCGTCGGTCAGGCCGCCCGACTTGATCAGCGCGTCATTGGCCGATGCCAGTCGCTGGTCGCGCCCCCATTCGGCGATGGCGCTCGACTGTCCGATGGCGTGCAGCTTCATGTCGAAATCAAGCTCATGCTGCTTGGTCTCGGTGATGTCGGCCTGAACCGAGATGAAGCTCTGCACCCGCCCGGCAGCGTCGCGGACCGGATTGATCGCCAGATTGATCCAGTAAGGTGTGCCGTCGCGGCGATAGTTAAGGATTTCGCCGCTAAAGGGCTCGCCGCGCGCCAGCGCCTCGCGGATGCGCGCAACCGTCGCCTTATCGGTCTGCGGCCCTTGCAGAAACTCGCCGGGGCTGCGGCCGATGACTTCACCCGCGCTGTAGCCGGTGAGCCGCTCGAACCCGCTATTGACGTAAGTGATGCGCCGGTCGAGGCCGGTCACGATCACGGCATTGGCGGTATGGTCGACAACCAGCGACAGCCGCGCCGCTTCCTCGCGCTGGCGCACCTGCGCGGTGATGTCGGTGGCGAATTTGATCGCCTTGACCGGCCGGCCCTCGGTGTCGAAGATCGGGTTGTAGGATGCCTGGATCCACAGCACGCTGCCATCCTTGCGGCGGCGTTCGAACTCGCCGACCAGATGTTCGCCGCGGTTCACCGCCGCCCACAGCGCGCGATACTCGGGGCTTTGCACCAGCTGTTCGTCGCAGAAGATGCGGTGGTGCCGGCCGACAATCTCGTCGAGCGTGAAGCCGGTCGCGCCGAGGAAATTGGCGTTGGCGGTGCGGATCGTGCCGTCGAGTTCGAACTCGATCACCGCCTGGGCGCGGTCGAGCGCGGCCAGCTTCTGCGCATCCTCCAGCGCCTTGACGTGCGTGGCCGTCATGTCGCGCACGAACATCATGATCCCGCCATCCGCGGGCACGAACATCAGGTCGACAAACAGTGTCGCCCCGCCCGGACCGCTGGTCCGAAACAGGCCGCGCGCCGCCCCGCCCGACCGCGCGGCGGGCCAGGCCCCTTCGTCGCCGGGCTCGGCAACGAACGCATCGATGCCCAGCCCCGCCGGCACGCCCGCCCCCCAGCCCATCAGTCGGCACAGCGGCGCATTGGCAGCGACGATCCGGCCCGACTGGTCCAGATCAGCAACCGGATAAACATCCAGGATCGCTTCCATTTTCAGTATCCGGCAGTCAATCGCCGGTTCCACGGGCGCTTCGGCCTGGCGACCCCAGAACATTTTCATGTGCAATCACCCGATCCATGCGAGGATATGAACAGCTTATAGACCGCGCCGGCCGTTGCAGTTGATTTATGGTAAAAAGATATCGTTTGCATGACCTCCCGATCATCTATCCTTCTGATCTGAAAAGGGATCACCGACCGCCCATGCCCGGACGCGCGTGTTGCCGCCCGGCCAAGCCTTGCACGGCGCGGGGGCGTCCTATATAGCGTGCAGCATTCCGACATGGGTGGAATGGTTCGCCGGCGGCATTGGCCGGGCGGGGCCGTTCACCCCGAACACGGGCAGGTGAGCGAAGTGGCTGGCAAAGGCATCGGCAATATTCCGCAGTTCGTGCAGCAGGTGCGCACCGAAACCGCCAAGGTTTCGTGGCCGACCAGCCGCGAAACGGTGATGACCACGGTGATGGTGATGATCATGACCAGCCTGCTCGGCATCTTCTTCTTCGGCATCGACCGGGCGTTCGCCGCGATCGTCAAGCTGCTGCTGTCGCTCGCCGCCTGACCGGCCTGCCGGTCCCGACCGACGGACCGGCCCAGATAAAAGGACGTTTATGTCGCGCTGGTACATCATTCACGCCTATTCCGGTTTCGAGAACAAGGTTCGCGACGCGATCCTGTCCGAAGCCGAGCGGCTGGGCCTGGAAACGCTGGTCGAGCGCGTCGAAGTGCCGACCGAAACCGTGACCGAAGTGCGGCGCGGCAAGAAGGTGCAGGCCGAACGCAAATTCTTCCCCGGCTATGTCCTCGCCAAGCTGGCGATGACCGACGATGTCTATCACCTCGTGCGCAATACGCCGAAGGTGACGGGCTTTCTGGGGTCGAGCGGCAAGCCGCAGCCGATCAGCGAGGCCGAGGCCGCGCGCATCCTGAGCACCAAGGAAGAAAGCGCCGCCGCGCCCAAGACCAAGGTCAAGGTCGATTACGAGATCGGCGATGCGGTCAAGGTGCTGGACGGCCCGTTCGCCAGCTTCAACGGCGTGGTCGAGGAGCTGGATTTCGACCGCAGCCGCGTCAAGGTGTCGGTGTCGATCTTCGGCCGCGCGACCCCGGTCGAGCTGGAGTTTGAGCAGGTCGAGCGCGTCAAGTAAGCGCGCCCTGTCCGGCGAAGCATCGAAAGGGGCCGGCGCCCATGCGCCGGCCCCCTTTCCATATCCGGCGATGCCGGGGGCAGCTCGATATGGAACAGGGGCCGCTTTGCCCCTTTCGCGGCCGGCGCTTTTCGGCTAAGGGCCGCGCCTTCTGCTGCTCCGGCGGCGGGAATCCGGCGGGAGGGATGCGTGAAGCGCATCCCGCAAGAACCGCTCAACTTGAAACAGAGTGAGGTGGATCATGGCCAAGAAGATTACTGGCTATATCAAGCTGCAGGTGCCTGCGGGCGCTGCCAATCCGTCGCCGCCGATCGGCCCGGCGCTCGGTCAGCGCGGCGTCAACATCATGGAGTTCTGCAAGGCGTTCAACGCCGCGACGCAGGAACTCGAAAAGGGTGCGCCCATCCCGACCGTCATCACCGTCTATGCGGACCGGTCGTTCAGCTTCGAGACCAAGACGCCCCCGGCGAGCTTCCTGCTCAAGAAGGCGGTCGGCCTGAAGTCGGGCTCGAAGGAGCCGGGCAAGACGGTTGCCGGCACCATCAAGCGTTCGCAGCTTGAGGAAATCGCCAACATCAAGATGAAGGATCTGAACGCCAACGACCTCGCCGCGGCGACGAAGATCATCGAAGGCTCGGCCCGCGCGATGGGCCTTGAGGTTGTGGAGGGCTGATACGATGGCAAAGCTGACCAAGAAGGCCAAGGCATTCGCCACCGCCATCGACCGCGAAAAGCTCTATGGCATTGACGAGGCGATCGCCCTTGCCAAGACCCATGCGTCGTCCAAGTTCGACGAGACGATCGAGATCGCGCTCAATCTGGGCGTCGATCCGCGTCACGCCGACCAGATGGTGCGCGGCGTCGTCAACCTGCCCAAGGGCACCGGCAAGACCGTGCGCGTCGCCGTGTTCGCCAAGGGTGCCAAGGCCGATGAAGCCCGCGAAGCCGGTGCCGACGTCGTTGGTGCCGACGACCTGCTGGAAATCGTCCAGGGCGGCACGATCGATTTCGACCGCTGCATCGCCACGCCGGACATGATGGGTCTGGTCGGCCGGCTCGGCAAGGTGCTCGGCCCCAAGGGCCTGATGCCGAACCCGAAGCTGGGCACGGTGACGATGAACGTCGCTCAGGCGGTCAAGGACGCCAAGAGCGGTCAGGTCGAATACCGGGTCGAAAAGGCCGGGATCATCCATTCGGGCATCGGCAAGGCGAGCTTCCCCGCCGAAGATCTGCGCGCCAACTTCGACGCGCTGGTCGATGCGGTGGTCAAGGCCAAGCCGTCGGGCGCCAAGGGCAAGTATGTGCGCAAGATCGCGCTCAGCTCGACCATGGGCCCGGGCATCAAGATCGACGTCGCCGAAGTGGCGAGCGCCTGATCTCCGCCGGCCGGCCATCACGGCCGGTCGCGGGACATGAAAAAGGGGCCGGAGCGGCGACGCTCCGGCCCCTTTTTCATGCCTGAGCGAGGTGCCACCGGGCGGGCCGCCGATGTCGATACGCACACGGAACCTTCCGGCCCCGTCACGCGTTGATCGGCTGAAACACGCAACGGGAGTCCGCCATGACCATGACCGCCGCCCGCCAGTCTCCGGCCATGGCCGCCAGCAGCGGCGGGATCGCGGGTGGCATTGCGCGGCTGGCCCCTCTGCTCACCCAGGCCTTTGCCCCGGAGGAAGCCGACCGCCTGCCCGACCCGCTGGCACGGCTGCTCGCGCGGCTGAGCGCCGGCAGCCGCGCGGCGGACCGCGCCTTTGAACGCGAGCTGACCGCGCTCATCCCCAGGCTGCGCGCCCATGCCCGCTCGCTGACCCGCGACCCGGCCGCCGCGGAAGATCTGGCGCAGGACAGTCTGATGCGCGCCTGGGCCGCGCGCGACCGGTTCGTGCCGGGATCGAACCTGCGCGCATGGCTGTTCATGATCCAGCGCAACCTGTTCCTTACCCAGCGGCGGCGCGACAAATTCATCGGCGCATGGGATGACGCCCAGGCCGAACGCCTGCTGGTCGCGCGGCCGGACCAGGAGGCGGCGATCGCGCTGAAAGAGGCCGGAGCCGCGATGGCCGCGCTGCCGCCCGCGCAGCGCGAGGCGCTGCTGCTGGTTGCCGCCTGCGGCTATGGCTATGACGAGGCCGCAGAGGCCGCGGGCAGCCGGGTGGGCACGATGAAAAGCCGGGTGTTCCGCGCCCGCGCGGCGATGGCGGCGATGCTGGACGGCGATGCCGCGCTGCCGGCCGCACCCGATGCCGGGCCGGAACGCCGCGTCGACGCGATGATCGAGGCGGCACGCGCCATCGGCGTCGCGGCCTGATCCGGCAGCGGCCGGTCGGGCCGGATTTTGTAAGCCCCGGCTCCGTCAGGCCTTGGGCGACACCCGGTGCGAGCTGATTGCGTCGGGATCTTCCTCGAGCAGCCGGTCGAGCGCCGGCGGCGGCAGCGGGGCGACAAACTCCACCCCCAGCCGGTCCTTCTCCGCCCAGACGATGTGCGCGGCAAAGCGGCCAAGATCAGGGAACAGCAGCGCCACGGCGGTCCCGCGTACCAGATCGCCCCCCGCCCATTCGCCCGATGCGCCGTGGCGCGACAGATTCTGCACCAGAAACGGCATCGCCATGCCATCGGGGCCGATCAGCCGTGCCTCGATCTCGATCCCGAAGCGGAAGCTGCGGCGCTCGTCGAGTTGAAAGGGTTTCGGATTTGCCACCACCATATCCTCCGGGGCGCGATCATCGCAGCCAGTGCTTAGCGAAGCGGAAATCGCCCCTCCGTAATCGCCCGAAGATATGGCCGAAACCCGCCCTAGCCGTCGCGGCGCAGACGGCGCAGCCCGATCTCGACCGCCAGCTCGGCAAACATCGCCACTTCATCGTCATGGAACCAGCGCCGGCTGCGCGATCCGAACGCCGCGATTCCGAACAGCCGCCCGTCGGGCGCAATCATCGGAAAGCCGCAATAGCTGCCCAGATGCAGCTTGCGCGCCGCCGCGCAGGCCGGATCGGTGCTGACGCCGATCTCGCGCATCACCACCTGCCGGCGGTCGCGGGCGACGCGGCCGCACAGAAACTCGCCAAATGCGAGGCCGTCGAGCGCATCGCGCATCACCGGATCCAGCCCGCGCACATGCAGCACATGCAGCCGCCCCCGCTCCGGATCGGCGCGGTAGGTAAAGCAGACATCAAGGCCCAGCCGCGCCGGGGCATGGGCGAACAGGAGATCGACCAGCGCACCTTCGTCAAGATGGGCGGGCGCGGCGGTCAACAGTTCGACCAGCCGGGCGCGCTCGACCTCGGTGCTGCGGCTGCTGCCGATGAACTGAGTTTCAAGCATGGCAAATCCAGATCATGGGCGGACATTGCCCGCCTGGTCGCCTGTCACCTGACCGGTGAAGATGGCGACTGTTGCTGCGGAAACTGCCCGATGACTGCTCAAATACCATCCAATCGACTTGACAACAAAGCAATTTTCAAACTGGAACAGTCGCGAAACATTCTGTCAGGATAACTGTTGCCTCGACTTGCATGTAATACCAGCTTGTCTTGAACCGGTAATTTCTTTGCCTGATTAGGGTCTTTTACGGAGGCGGAATGTGTCGCCCCGGCGGTGCCACTTGACGGTCACGGCCGGGCACGCCATGCCTCGCCTCCGGGCCGGGATGGGGATCGTGATGAACCGCAGCATGCGTCTTGCCGCCGCTCTGACCATGTTGCTGGGCGCCGCCGGGTGCAGCCCGCCGGATGCCGACCGGCGCGACGACGATGGCTCCGGCAGCCGGCCGAGCCTGGTGCCCGTTCTTGCCGCCCGGGCACAGCCGCCCATCTCCGCCTGACCGCGCCCGATACGGAGCCTCCCGCTCAGAAGCGCTTAACCAGCGCCGGTCTAGGCCGGGGCAGGAGACGAGTGTTGACCGAGGCAAGCGTGCTTCATCCGGCGCTGCCGGCCGCCCCGCCTGCGGGGCTGCGTCAGGCGCAATATCAGCGCCTGCGGGGCCAGATCCCGTTTCTGTACCTGCTGCTGGCGGTCAATGCCTTTGCGCTCGCCTTCACCCATCGGCATGTCGCGCCCCCGGTCCTGACCCTGTGGATCCCGGCCGGGCTGATCCTTGCCTGTCTCGTCCGCATGGCGATGTGGCTGCGGCCGGTCGATGTCGCGCGCTACGATGCGGTATGGATCGAACGGCAGCTGAAGCGGACGACGGTGCTGGCGATGCTGCTGTCGGTCGCCTTTGTCGCCTGGGCGCTGGCGCTCGGCCCCTATGGCGGCGCCTATCAGCAGGGGCATATCGCGATCTTCGTCGCGGTGACGGTGCTGGGCGTCATCTTCTGCCTGACCCATCACCCCACCGCCGCGCGGCTGGTGTGCAGCGCGGTGATCGGCACCTTCCTCATCACCTGTCTGGCGGTGGGCACCGAGGTGGTGATCGCGGTTGCGATCAACATCGCGCTGGTGACGGCAGTTCTTCTCAAGATCCTGCACGATTCCTTCGACGCCTTCGTCAAGCTGGAAGCATCGAAGAACGCGCTGCTGGCCGAGCGCCGCCAGGCCCAGCAGCTGGGCGAGGAAAATGCCCGGCTGGCGGCGACCGACGTGCTGACCGGCCTGCCCAACCGCCGCTATTTCCTGTCGGTGCTCGAACGCACGCTCGACGAGGCGCAGCCCGACCAGCCCTTTTCGATCGGCCTGCTCGATCTCGACCGGTTCAAGCCGGTCAACGACACCTATGGCCATGCTCAGGGCGACCGGCTGCTGCAGGCGCTGGGCGACCGCATCCGCGCGCTGTGCCCGCCGGGCGCGACCGTCGCGCGGCTTGGCGGCGACGAATTCGGGCTGCTGGTGCCAGGCGCGCCTGCCGAGGCGGAGACGCTGTGCGACGCGCTGCGCGACGCCATCCGCCGGCCGGTCAGCATCGGCGACATCTCGGTCGCGGTCGGCTGTTCGGCAGGGATCGCCACCTTCCCCGATGCGGGCACCGATGCCCATATGCTGTTCGACCGCGCCGATTTCGCGCTTTACCACGCCAAGCGGCATGGCCGGGGCGGGATGGTGCGGTTTTCCGACGCGCTTGAAACGCTGATCCGGTCCGAACAGGCGCTCGATGCGACGCTGCAGACCGCGCGGCTGGAAGACGAGCTGTCGGTGCTGTTCCAGCCGGTGATGGACAGGGTCGGCGGCCGCCCGTTCGGCATCGAGGCGCTGGCGCGCTGGACCTCGCCGCGGCTGGGTGCGGTGTCGCCCGAAATGCTGATCGCGGCGGCCGAGCGCACCGGTATGACGCGCGCGGTGACGCTGACGCTGTTCGACAAGGTGCTGGCCGCGATGGCGCGGCTGCCCGCCGACATGCGGGTCGCGTTCAACCTGTCGGCGCTCGACCTGTGCGACGGCCGCACGATCGGCGAGCTTGCCCAGCGGATCGAGGCGGCGGGCATCCGCCCGGCCCGGCTGATGTTCGAGATCACCGAAACGTCGCTCGTCTCCGACATGGTGACGGCGCGCGCCGCGCTCGAACGGCTGCGGCGCGGTGGCGCGCGCATTGCGCTTGATGATTTCGGCACCGGCTATTCCAGCCTCGCCGCGCTGCACCAGCTGCCGATCGACATGGTCAAGGTCGACCGCAGCTTTGCCGCGCGGTTGAACGACGCCGCCGGCCGCCGGCTGCTGTCGGGCATTCGCGGGCTGGCCGACGCGCTGGCGATCGACTGCGTGCTCGAAGGCGTCGAGACCGAGGCGCAATTGCTGGCCGCGCAGCGCATCGGCTTCACCCTTGTGCAGGGCTTTTTCCTCGCGCGGCCGATGCCGATCGAGGCCATTCTGGAACTGCCGGCGCTGCGGCCGCCGCGGGTGTCGCCCGCCCGCGCATCTTCCGCCGCCTGAACCCGCCAGGGCAGCCCTGAAAATCCGCCCGGCCGAACGGGCGGGAACCGCGCACAGCCCCTCGCGCAACGGCGCGGCGCATCCTATCTCTGCGCTGGATTCACCCCTTGAACAAAGATAGAACGCCCAGATGCTGACCCATATCCAGGTGCGCGGCGCGCGCGAGCACAACCTCAAGGGCGTCGATCTCGACCTGCCGCGCGACCGGCTGATCGTCATCACCGGCCTGTCCGGATCGGGCAAGAGCTCGCTCGCCTTCGACACCATCTATGCCGAGGGGCAGCGCCGCTATGTCGAGAGCCTGTCCGCCTATGCGCGCCAGTTTCTGGAGCTGATGCAAAAGCCCGATGTCGATCACATCGAAGGGCTGTCGCCGGCGATTTCGATCGAGCAGAAAACCACCAGCCGCAACCCGCGCTCCACCGTCGCCACGGTGACCGAGATTTACGATTATATGCGCCTGCTCTGGGCGCGGGTGGGCGTGCCCTATTCGCCGGCGACCGGCCTGCCGATCGCCGCCCAGACGGTCAGCCAGATGGTCGACCGGGTGATGGCCCTGCCCGAAGGCACGCGGCTGTATCTGCTCGCCCCGGTGGTGCGCGGCCGCAAGGGCGAATATCGCAAGGAAATGGCCGAATGGCAGCGCGCGGGCTTTACCCGGGTGCGCATCGACGGCCAGTTCCACGACATCGAAGACGCGCCCGCGCTCGACAAGAAATACAAGCATGACATCGAAATCGTCGTCGACCGCATCGTCGTGCGCGACGGGCTGGCGGCGCGGCTGGCCGACAGTTTCGAACAGGCGCTGAAGCTGGCCGACGGGCTGGCCTATGTCGATCCGGCAGATCCCGCGCCTGCCGGGGCAGACGGCCAGAATGGGGGCCAGAGCGGCGGCATGAAGCTCGATTACGCGCCGCCGGGGCGGATCGTGTTTTCCGAACGCTTTGCCTGCCCGGTCTCGGGCTTCACCATCGCCGAGATCGAGCCGCGGCTGTTCAGCTTCAACGCGCCGCAGGGGGCGTGCCCGGCCTGTGACGGGCTGGGGGAAAAGCTGATCTTCGACGAAGATCTGGTGGTGCCCAACCATGCGCTCAGCCTGAAAAAGGGCGCGGTGGTGCCATGGGCCAAATCCAACCCGCCCAGCCCCTATTACATGCAGGTGCTGGCCAGCCTGGCCAAGGAGTTCGACTTTTCGCTCGACACGCCCTGGGCCGATCTGCCGGCCGAGGTGCAGCGGGTGATCCTGCACGGCACCGGCGGCAAGGCGGTGACGCTGCGTTTCATCGACGGGCGCAAATCCTATGAGGTGAAAAAGGCGTTCGAGGGCGTGATCGGCAACCTCAACCGCCGCCTGCTGCAAACCGAAAGCGCGTGGATGCGCGAGGAACTGGCCAAGTTCCAGTCCGCCCGCCCGTGCGAAACCTGTGGCGGCGCGCGGCTGAAGCCCGAGGCGCTGGCGGTGAAGATCGCCGGCAGCGACATTTCAACCGCCACCCGCCTGTCGGTCGCCGATGCGCTCGCCTGGTTCGAGGCGGTGCCGGCCAGCCTGTCGCCGCAGCAACAGGCGATTGCCGGCCGCATCCTCAAGGAAATCACCGAACGGCTCGGCTTCCTCAACAATGTCGGGCTGGATTATCTGAATCTTGACCGCACGTCCGGCACGCTGTCGGGCGGGGAAAGCCAGCGCATCCGCCTTGCCAGCCAGATCGGATCGGGGCTGTCGGGCGTGCTCTATGTGCTCGACGAACCGTCGATCGGCCTGCACCAGCGCGACAATGACATGCTGCTCGCCACGCTGAAGCGGCTGCGCGACCTGGGCAATACGGTGATCGTGGTCGAGCATGACGAGGATGCCATCCGCGCCGCCGACTATATCGTCGACATGGGTCCGGGTGCGGGCGTGCATGGCGGGCAGGTGGTGGCGCGCGGCACGCTGGATGAGCTGCTCGCCCATCCCGACAGCATCACCGCCGATTATCTGGCCGGCCGCCGCGCGGTGCCGCTGGGCGAAAAGCGGCGCAAGGGCAATGGCCGCAAGCTGACCGTGCACAATGCCCGCGCCAACAATCTGAAGGGCGTGACCGCATCGATCCCGCTGGGCACCTTCACCTGCATCACCGGCGTGTCGGGATCGGGCAAGTCGAGCTTTACCATCGACACGCTGTTCGCGGGCGCGGCGCGCACGCTCAACGGCGCGCGCATGGTGGCGGGCGCGCATGACCGGATCACCGGGCTGGAGGCGCTCGACAAGGTGATCGACATCGATCAGTCGCCCATCGGCCGCACGCCGCGATCCAACCCGGCCACCTATACCGGCGCATTCACGCTGATCCGCGACTGGTTTGCCGGCCTGCCCGAAGCCGAGGCGCGCGGATACAAGCCCGGCCGGTTCAGCTTCAACGTCAAGGGCGGGCGGTGCGAGGCGTGCCAGGGCGATGGCGTGCTGAAGATCGAAATGCACTTCCTGCCCGACGTCTATGTGACGTGCGATGTGTGCCACGGCGCGCGCTACAACCGCGAAACGCTGGAGGTGAAGTTCAAGGGCAAGTCGATCGCCGATGTGCTCGACATGACGTGCGAGGACGCGGCGGAGTTTTTCAAGGCGGTGCCGCCGATCCGCGACCGCATGGCGATGCTGGTCGAAGTGGGGCTGGGCTATATCAAGGTCGGGCAGCAGGCGACGACGCTGTCGGGCGGCGAGGCGCAGCGGGTGAAGCTGGCCAAGGAACTCAGCCGCCGCGCGACCGGCAACACGCTCTACATCCTCGACGAACCGACGACCGGCCTGCATTTCGAAGACGTCCGCAAACTGCTCGAAGTGCTGCACGCGCTGGTCGAACAGGGCAACAGCGTCGTGGTGATCGAACATAATCTCGACGTCATCAAGACCGCCGACTGGATCATCGACCTCGGCCCCGAAGGCGGCGTGAAGGGCGGCGAAATCGTCGCCCAGGGCACGCCGGAACAGGTGGCGAAGGCCGAGGGGAGCTATACGGGGCGGTATCTGGCGCCGTTGCTGAAGGTGCGAAAGGCAGCGAAGGTGGCGGCGGGGTAAAAATTAATTTCTGCGCCCCAGACACTCATATCAGCCTTGCATTCTTAGCACATGATCCGGAGCATTTTAGAAGCCCTTACGAAACAACGCAGCCATAGGTTGACTTTAGACGCTTGGTTGACTCGCGGATCTATCAGGCTCTAGCCTCTCCAAGAGCGGAGGCTTGAAATGGACAGGGATATCACAGTTAGGTTTTATGAGATTGAACACGCTGGCCAAGGCCCAACCTTCGCCGACGCCCTACGAGTAGCGGCTGCCTTACCGCTAGCCCAACGCGAACGCGTCGTTGGCGAGGGAATAACCTTGAGAATCGAACACTTTTCTGAAGTTGATGGCATCATCTCTGCGGACTTCACTAGAGTACAAACGGATAATTTGCCAAGCCACCCTACAGATGTATCAACAGACCCTCTGCCAATCCATCGCCTCGGCCATCATGCCGCACTTTGTTACGATACAGTTTCAAGGATAGCTGCGTTACAGTTTGATATGAAGATGGCCGCTGGCCGCTTGTGCAGGTATGGCAACTGCTTCAGTAATGGCAGCATGTTCAGCCACCTACCCGTGCTCGAGGAGGATGCCTTGAACCGCTTCGAACACGAGACTCCTACCAAGTTTCGAGTGAAAATCGCGGGCGTAAATCGATTCGCGGCCGAGGCTGGCGCGGGGATCAATGACTTTGAACTGGGGATCGAACGACTGGGAGCTTACTTTGGCGCGCCGACGGTGGAAGTTACCGTCAGCGCACGAATGAGCCAGGGCGGCCTCGAAAGGGAGACGGTCTGGGGAGTATTGCAGAGGTTGCTTGGCGTGGCCGACCGCCACCGTTCTGTAAAAACTATCATTGCAGAAACAGACGAGTCCCCCGACCCGTTCAATTTCCTGCAACATCTTCTAAAACGCACTACAAGGCTCGAACTCCCGACAAACGACCTGGCTTCCGGACGTGACATGAGAATCGATTTTGCAAAGCGATGTTTTAACGAACAACGCGACTACCTACGAGCGCGTTATGCGCGACATGTTGATTAATGCAATCCTTCCTTGGCGCGAGGCCATATTGGCAACCTGTGCCACAGCCTTGATCATATGGAAAGCCGATTGGCTTGTGGTACAGTTCTCTCGGGAAATCCAACCTTGGAGCGCACCCGGGCTTTACTCTGGTGTGTTTAATTGGGCTTCTGTTCAAACTGGCTCTCTTTTCGCAATCTACGCGGTTGTCATGGCGCGTAGCGAACCATTTATAATATCAATCGACTCTAATATACACTTTATTCGCTTCAAGTCTTATATGATTAATACTACATACATCACCCTTGTTGTTGCATTTTTTTCTCTTATCCTAATGACTTGGAATCCAACTCCGAAGTCTAGCGGACTAATAGGCGCCTCACTTCTCTGTTGGACATTTATTGTCATTTTTTCGGTTCTTCGATTTCTTAAATGCATACGCACTTTCCGTAAACTCGACAGGTAGACTTCCGACCATCAAAAAAAGCAAATGAGGCTGAGTGCTTTCAGTCTGTCAATCCGCTTTGAGGTAATGCATGCAACGGCCTGCCTAATGGCCCTCTCTCCCTTGTAATCCGCCCCCCGCACCCCATATCAGCCGCGCTACAGTCGCATATCGACGGTTTTCGGCGCTTTGCGGCTCCCTCTTCCTTCTATCCCTGCCCTGAGCACAGGGGCGCGCGGCAGTCGCGTGGCTCCACAGACAGAAGGAAGCATCCCATGGCCATCACTGGCACCGTCAAGTTCTTCAACGCCGACAAGGGCTATGGCTTCATCGCCCCCGATGGCGGCGGTCAGGACGCATTCGTCCACATCACCGCGCTTGAGCGCGCGGGGCTGGCCACGCTCAACCAGAATGACCGCGTGACCTATGATCTGGAACAGGATCGCCGCGGCAAGATGGCGGCGTGCAACCTGCAGACCGCAGACTAATCCCCCCGGGCCGGGGCGGGGCAACCCGTCCCGGCCGGATGCCCGCCGGGGCATCCTGCCTAGAGCGGTTTTCGCCGCTCCAGGCCTTTGATTTACCGCATTTTCCGAGCCGCCGGGTAAGTCTGCCCGGCTTAAAAATGCTCTAAACCGCTGTCCGCCCGCGCTTTCCCCCTTTTTTGCGAAAGGCCCTGTCATGGCCCAGGCCAGCTACCGCGAACTCGCCGCCCGCGCCCGGCAGGAAGCCGATGGCGCAACCCTCACCAATGTCCGCGACCGCGCGCTGCGCGCCGAGGCGGCATGGCTTGAAATGGCCGCGCGGCAGGACCGCAACGAACAGGCGCGCATCGCCCGCGCGCCGCTCGAACATGGCCCGGCTGATCATGGCCCGGCTGATCATGGCCCGGCCGATCATGGCCCGGCGCACACCGGCACGGACGACGAGAGCGACACGCCCGCCATCCCGCTGCGCTGACCCGCGCGCCGCACCGCCATGCGGGCGGTGGCGAACGCCCCGCCGCCCGGTTCAGGCGATCAGCGCCGCCATCGCCTCCACCAGCGCATCCTTGTCCAGCCGATAGGCGCGGTAGAGATCGGGCAGATCCCCGGTCTGGCCGAACCGGTCGACGCCCAGCGGCGCGACGCGCTGGCCCAGCACCCCGCCCAGCCATGACAGGGCCGCCGGCGCGCCATCGGTGATCGTCACCAGCCCCGCCCCCGGCCCCAGCGGCGCGAGCAGGGTTTCGACATGGCTTGGCCCCTCGGCACCGCCCGTCCACCGCGCCGCCTGCGCCGCCGACCAGCCCCGGTGCAGCAGATCGGGCGAGGTGATCGCCAGCAGGCCGAGGCCCGGCAGATCGTCGGCCATCGCCTCCCACGCCGCCAGCGCTTCGGGCGCGACCGCCCCCATATAGACGATCGCCGCGCGCGCGCCGGGTGCGGGCGGCTTCAGCCAATAACCGCCCTTGACCGCGCCGTCGCGCCAGCCGTCATCGCCGCGCGCCACCTGATCCAGCTCGCGCGTGGTCAGCCGGAAATACACGCTCTCGCCCCCCGCCGCCTGCATGTGCGCCAGGGCGTGGGCGAACAGATGCGCCAGTTCATCGACAAAGGCGGGTTCGTAATGCGTCAGCCCCGGCTGCCCCATGGCGATCAGCGGCGGGTTGATCGACTGGTGTGCGCCGCCTTCCGGCCCCAGCGTCAGGCCCGAGGGCGTGGCGACCAGCATGAAGCGGGCATCCTGGTAACAGGCGTAATTGAGCGCATCCAGCCCGCGCGCGATGAACGGATCATAGACGGTGCCGATGGGGATCAGCCGCTCGCCAAACAGCGGCGCGGCCAGCCCGAGCGCGGCGAGCATCAGGAACAGGTTGTTCTCGGCAATGCCCAGTTCGATATGCTGGCCCGCCGCATTCGCCCCCCATTTCTGCGCGGAAGGGATGCGCGCCGCGCGGAACACATCGGCCATGTCCTGCCGCCGGAACAGCGCGCGCTGGTTCACCCATGCCCCCAGATTGGTCGACACGGTGACATCGGGAGAGGTGGTGACGATGCGATCGGCCAGCATATGGCCCGATTTGGCGAGATCGAGCAGGATGCGCCCGAACGCCGCCTGCGTCGCCTGCCGCGCGCCCGTCGGCACCGGGATCGCCGGCACCGGCACCGGCTCCGCGCTCTGGCGGCTGTGCCCGGCGAGCGGCGTGGCGGCGATGATCCGCTGCGCCGCGGCGCGGGCATTGTCGCCCAGCCCGGCCCATGGCTCCCACTCAGCACCCGGCGCGATGCCCATTTCGGCGCGCAGCTGGGCGATCTGATCGGGCGTCATCAGCCCCGAATGATTGTCCTTGTGCCCCTGAAACGGCAGGCCATAGCCCTTGATCGTATAGGCGATGAACAGCGTCGGCACGTCATCGGCCGAGCGCGCGAACGCCTCGGTCAGCGTCTCGACGCAGTGGCCGCCCAGATTGGTCATCAGCCGCGCCAGCGCCGCATCGTCGCGCGCATCGAGGATCGGCTGCGCCTGCGGAATATCGGCCGCCAGCCGCGCCCGCCACGCCGCCCCGCCCTGATAGGTGAGCGCCGCAAACTCCGCATTGGGGGTGGTGTCGATCCAGTCGCGCAGCGCCTCGCCGCCCGGCTCGGCAAAGGCCGCGCGCTGCAACCGGCCATGCTTCAGCGTCTCGACCCGCCAGCCACAGGTCTCGAAGATGTCGTCGAACCGGCGGAACATCCGGTCCATCGTCGTCGCATCGAGCGACTGGCGGTTATAATCGACGATCCACCAGCAGCGCCGGACATCGTGCTTATAGGCCTCGATCAGCGCTTCATAGATATTGCCTTCGTCCAGCTCGGCATCGCCCATCAGCGCGATCATCCGCCCGGCGTCGCCCTCATCCAGCGCGTTGTGCGCGATCAGATAATCCTGAACCAGGCTGGCAAAGGCAGTGACGGCGACGCCAAGCCCCACCGATCCGGTCGAAAAATCGACCGGGATCGCATCCTTGGTGCGGCTGGGATAGCTTTGCGCGCCCTGAAAGCCGCGAAACGCCTCCAGCTTTGCGCGGCTCTGCCCGCCGGCCAGATAATGCAGCGCGTGCAGGATCGGCCCGGCATGGGGCTTCACCGCCACCTTGTCGCGCGGTCCGAGCGCCGTGCAGTAAAGCGCGGTCATGATCGTCGAGATCGACGCGCAGCTCGCTTGATGGCCGCCGACCTTCAGCCCGTCGCGGCTGTCGCGCAGATGATTGGCATTGTGGATCGTCCACGACGCCAGCCAGCGCAGGCGGGCATCGATCAGTTCAAGCGTGGCGATATCGGCAGGGCTCATCCCGGCCCTTTGGCAGATCGCAGCGACAAAGGACAATAAGCAAGCGGGCGCAGCCGCGCGCGCCGCTGCCGGTCAGAAGCTCGCCCAACCCTCGGCCTCCGCCATTGCCGGCGCGGACCTGGCCCGAGCGGCGGGACGTGCGGGCGGGGCCGCGCGCAGCGCTGCCGGCTGCGGCTTGCGCGCTGCCGCCCGGCCGGTGTGGAACTGGCCGGCCTTGGCGGTCATCGCCGCGACCTCGGTGGTCAGGGTGCGCGCGGCGGCCGAGGTCTGCTCGACCATCGCCGCATTCTGCTGGGTTGCCTGATCCATGCTGGCGACCGCGCTGCTGATCTCGGTGATCGCCGAGGCCTGGGCCTCATTGTCGCCCGCCATCGCCGCCAACAGCCTGTGCACCTCGCTCACATCGGTCGAAATCGCTGCCAGCGCGCCATCGACCTTCTGCACCGCCTCGACCGCCGTGCCGATATCGGTCTGGGTCAGGGTCAGCTGATCGCGCGCGCGCTTGGCCTCTTCCTCGGCACGCATGGCGAGTGCGGAAACAAGGTCGGCAACGACCGCGAAGCCGCGCCCGGCCTCGCCGGCACGTCCCGCTTCGACCGCGGCGTTCATCGCCAGAACGCGAGTCTGGAAGGCGATCTTGTCCAGCCCCTCGATCACGCTGTCGATGCCCTTGGCGCTGTCCGACACCCGTTCCATCGCCGCCACCGCGCCATCGGCGATCTCGCGCCCGCCCGACACGGTCACCGATGCCTGATCGGCGCGGGCGACGGTGCTCGTCGCCGCCTTGGCCGTCGCCTTCAGCCGCCCGTCCATCGCCGAGATCGCGGCCGATGTCTGTTCAAGGCTGGCGGCATTGCCCTCGGTCCGGCGCGCCAGATCCTCCGCCGCCTGCGAGATTTCGGTCGATCCGGTCTCGATCTCCTGCGCGCTGTCGGCCACCGCCGCGATCAGCTCGGCCAGGCTCTTGAGCGCGGCGTTGAAATGGTCGCGCAGCGCCGCATAATCGGGCGGGAAAGACTGATCGATCACCGCCGTCAGATCGCCATCGGCCAGCGCCGCCATGTGGCGGCCCAGCGTGTCGACGACCATTTTCTGTTCGGCATCGGCGCGCTCTTTTTCAAGCGCCAGCCGCTCGCGCTCGATCGCCGCGTCGCGCAGCACGACGACCGCCTTGGCCATGTCGCCCACCTCGTCGCGGCGGTCGCCACCGGGCACATCGGTGTTGGTCTTGCCCGACGCGAGGCGCGCCATCGTATGGCCGATCAGCGCCAGCGGCCGGGTGATCCCCAGGCACGACACCACCCAGCCGAACGCAAAACCGCCCAGCGTCGCCAGAATCGCGATCACCAGCGCGGCCATGCCGTCGCGTTCGGCCTCGCGCGACAACGCCATCGCCTGCGCCGTCGCCTCGGCCACGTTGCGCTTGTTGGCCGACACCGCGATTTCGCGCGCGGCCTCGAGTTCGCGCACCGCAGCGCCCATCGCAGCGGCCGAACGCCGCGCGATCGCTGCCGATGACAGCGCATGGATGCGGTCGAGCGCGCGATCGACCTCGCCAATGGCCGCCGCCATGTCGGGGCGCATCATGCCCAGCTGGGCGATTGCCTGTTGGGCCTCGGCATAGGACCGCGCCTCGGCCGCCGCCAGCATCGGCGCGGCCCCCGGCTCGGCCGCGACCCGGTAGCCATAAAAGACCATCTCGGTGCCCAGCCGCTGCACGCGGGCGAACAGCGTGCCGCTGGGCAGCCGCGTCTGCACCAGCTCGGTAAAGCCCTGATTGGTGCGCGACAGGCCGGTATAGCCCATGGCGGCAACCCCGATGCACACCAGCCCGGCAATCAGCTGGATCATTTGGATCTTGGTCGAGATACGCAGCGACGACAGCAGCTTCATCATCATCCCGGTCTTTCCGCACGGGCCGCGCCCGGCCGCCGCGCAAGGCGCTGCCAAGGCGTGGCTCAAGGCCCCCGGAATGCCGGACCGGCAGCCCTCCCCAATCCGGGCGAGGACCGGCTCTCCGCATTTACCATATATGCCGACCTGATCGGGACGTGCCGATGTTGCAATGAATAATCATCGTCCCTGCAATAAGAGTTGCTGATTTTGTCAGTTATCGTTCAGACAATTGCGAACTTTATCGCCTTGTTTCCGGCGGTCCTTCAGTAAAAGGTGTATCCTTTATTTGTCTTTCACAAATGTCCAAATTATTTGACACATGTAAATTCAAGGCATTGCGCTGCGGCAGCCCCCGCCCGCCTAATCAGGCTCGGGCGGGAACATCGTGTCGACCACCGCCTTCAACCCGATGGCCTGGCGGTCGGCGTAAAGCCGGCCGAGCGCTGCCAGCCCGCGTCCCAGATCGCCGGTAAACTGCCAGCGCACCGCGCCTTCAAACCGGCAGCCGGACAGATGCAGCGGCCCGCCGCCATATTCGAGCACGACGTTACGGAACACGCAGCGCTCGAACCTGCCCCCGTCCAGCCTCACCAGCCGGTCCTCGAACACTGTTTCGAGGTGATTCAACGTCTCCAGATGATCCAAGGCATCCTCCCCCTGATTTGCAGCTTATCGCCCCCGGGGAGTTGCGCAAACGGGGCCTTCGGGCCTATTGGACAGCATAGCCGCCACCCCTTCCCCTCCAAAGGGCGGCTGACTGACAGGAGACCGAAATGCGTGGAATGGCCTTCGGACTGGGTATCATGATGCTGGGCATGGCCGGTGCCGCCCAGGCGCAAACCAACCCGAACTTCGTCCAATGTGCGGTGTGCCATTCGGTCAAAGCCGGCCAGAACAAAATCGGCCCGCATCTCGCCGGGATCGTCGGCCGCAAGCGCGCATCGGTCGCCGGCTACACCTATTCGGCCGCGATGAAGGGCAAGCCCGGCGTGTGGACCGAAAAGGAACTGGACCTTTACCTGACCAACCCGCGCAAGCATGTGCCGGGCACCAAGATGGCCTTTGCCGGCATCCCCGATGCGGCGAAGCGCGCCAAGGTGATCGCCTATCTGAAGACGCTCAAGTAAGCGTCGTCCAGAAACTGAACGTCGCGGGGCAGCCCGTAGAAACGCTGCCCCGCGTCGATCACGATGGTCTGGCCGGTGATCGCCGGCGAAGCGACCAGAAACCGCAGCGCGCCGACGATATCGTCCGGGCTGACGCCGCGGTCGAGCGGGTTGAGCCGGTGGACCCGGTCGAAATTCTCCCCGCTTTGCGGCCCTGACACCAGAGTGACGGCGGGAGCGATGCCGCACACCCGCACGCCCCGGGGCGCAAGCAGCCGGCCGACCAGCTCCATCGCCCCGGCCAGCGCGAACTTCGACACCGAATAGCTGAAGAAATCCGGATTGGGCTGGACCAGCTTGGCGTCGAGCAGATTGACGACCAGCGCATCGCCGGCCCCCGATCTCGCCACCGCATCGGCAAAGGCGCGCGCCAGCAGCACCGGCGCGCGGGCATTGATCGCCATGTGCCGGTCCCACCCCTCAGCGGTGAAATCGTCGAACCCGTCGAGATCGAACCCGGCAGCGCTGTTGACCAGCAGCCCCGGCGGCGGCGCGCCATTGAGCGCGGCCATCACCTTTTCCCCGGCATCGGGCGCGGCGAGATCGGCGCACACCGCAGTCCCGCCGGTTTCGGCGGCCAGCGCCAGCGCGTCGGCGGCGGAGCTGTTGTAATGGATGACGACATGCCAGCCATCGGCGGCCAGCGCGCGGACGATGGCCGCGCCGATGCGCCGCGCGCCGCCGGTGACGATGGCGGTCCGCCCGCGCGGGGCGCGCGGCTGGGCTTCACCCGCGCTCATGCGGCGGCCGAGGGGCGCGCGGCGATGGCGGCGTGCCAGCGGGCAATGGCGGGCGGGAAGCTGCCGTCCGACAGCCGGGTCGCCACCGCGAACTCAAGGGCGACGAACGCGCTCAGATCGGCAAAACCGAACGCATCGGTCGCCAGCCATATCCGGTCGGCCAGCCACGCCTCCAGCCGCGCGATGAAACAGCCCCACATCGCCTGACCGCGCGTCACCAGTTCGGGGATTTGCGGCATTTCGGGCCAGTGGCCGGCAAGCGCCCGGCCCGCCATCGTCCGCGCGCGGTTGCGAAACGCATAAACGACGGCGGCATAGCCTTCATGCTCGGCGATGCGCGTCCATTCCTCGGTCGCGGCCTGATCCACGGGAGTCGCCCCGAACAGCCGGGGTTCGGGATAGAGCGCGTCGAAATAGCGGCAGATGGCGACCGAATCGGCAATCGCCGTGCCATCGTCCAGCACCAGAACCGGCACCGTTCCGCGCGGGTTGATGCGCAGGAAATCGGGCGCAAGCTGTGCGCCTGCGGCCAGATCGACGATCACCCGCTCAATGCCTGTCGCGGCCAGATCCAGCCCTTTTTCAGCGAGAAACATCCGCACCCGCCTGGGGCTGGGCGCCCATCCGGCATCATAGAGTTTCATCGTCTCTCCCTGCGCCGCGCTTGTCGCTTCCATTCTTCGCATTTGGCGTTAAAGCGCCGCGCGCCGGGCGTCCATGCCCGTCAAAGCCCCTTCCCGTTTGCGCCACCCCGCTATCTAGGACCCCGCCGCCCGTGTTCACGCTCAGCCCGCTTGCCGATGCCGATCCGGCGGCGATCGAATCGCTGCTCGATGCCGCGTTCGGCACCGACCGCCATGGGCGCACCGCCTATCGGCTGCGCACGGGCTGCACCGCCATCGCGCCGTTAAGCTTTGCGGCGTCGATCGACGGGCAGCTGGTCGGCAGCCTGCAAAGCTGGCCGGTTGCACTCGCCACCCCCGATGGCGGCGACTGGCCGCTGGTCATGGTCGGCCCGGTCGCCGTCGCCCCCGCGCAGCAGGGGCTGGGCATCGGCAAGGCGCTGATGGCGGCGCTGGTCGACGCCTTCGCCGCCGGGCCGTGGACGGGGATGATGATGATCGGCGACCCCGAATATTATGGCCGGTTCGGCTTCACCGCCGCCCCGGCCGGGGGCTGGCGGATCGACGGCCCCTATGAGCAGCGCCGGCTGCTGGCGCGGATCAAGACCGCCTATCCCGCGACCGGCGAGCTGCGCGCCGCCGCCCTGCCGGTGACCTGACCGGCCCCGGAACCTGACCGGCGACCCGCGCAACGGGCTGGCGCGGCGGCTGAAAGCGCCTATCTTCAGGGGGTGATGGCCGATACGTCCGATCTTCCCGCCGATCTGTCCCGCCTGTCGCTGGCCGATATCGCCCGGCTGGCCGCCGAGGCGAAACTGCCCCCCGTCGCCAGCTGGAACCCGCCGCATTGCGGCGACAGCGAGATGCGCATCGCGCGCGACGGCACCTGGTATCATCAGGGCTCGCCCATCGGCCGGGCGGCGATGGTCAGGCTGTTCTCGACGATCCTGCGCCGCGAACCGGATGGCGGCTATGTGCTGGTGACGCCGGTTGAAAAGCTCGACATCGCGGTCGAGGACGCGCCGTTCGTCGCGGTCGAGGTGGCAAGCGAAGGCGCGGGCCGCGACCGCCGCCTCGCCTTTCGCCTCAACACCGGCGATCTGGTCGTGGCCGGGCCGGCGCATCCGCTGCGGCTGGCCGAGCGGGCGGACGGGCCGCACCCCTATCTGAGCGTGCGCCCCGGCCTCGACGCGCTGGTGGCGCGCCCGGTCTATTACGAACTGGCCGGATGGGCGATCGATGAGGGTGCCGATCCGCCCGGCCTGTGGAGCGACGGCGCGTTCTTCGCCTTTGATCTGTCCGCGTCCGACGCCGCCGCGTGACGCCCCTCGCCCACAGCCTTGCCGCCGCGCTTGCCCGGCCGGCCACGCTGGCGGCGATTGCCGGCGACGGGCTGGCCGCCGACCGGGAGACGGGTGCGCCCGTCCATCCCGCCGCGGTGCTGATCGCGGTGACCGACCGCCCCCGGCCCGGCGTGATCCTGACCGAACGCAACGCCGCGCTGCGCCGCCATGCCGGGCAGATCGCCTTTCCCGGCGGGCGCATCGACCCCGGCGAGGATGTGGTGACGGCGGCGCTGCGCGAGGCGCATGAGGAAATCGCCCTGCCGCCCGACCGGGTGAGCCTGGTGGGCGCGATCGACCCTTATGTCACCGTCACCGGCTATCATGTCGTGCCGGTGCTGGGCGTGGTGCCGGCCGATCTGCCGCTGAGCCCGGCCGAGGCCGAAGTTGCCGACTGGTTCGAGGTTCCGCTCGATCATCTGATCGATCCCGCCAACCAATTCGAGCGCGAGATGGATTGGCAAGGCGCGCGGCGGCGCTACTGGGAGATCCCATGGCAGGAACGGCGGATCTGGGGCGCAACGGCGGCGATGCTGGTCAATCTGGGGCGACGGCTGCGCGGGTGACGCTGCCGCCCGCCGGCTGGGACGCGGACGGGCTGGCGCGGCTGATGGCGGCATTGGGCGGGGCGGACGGGCAGGCCCGCTATGTCGGCGGCTGGGTGCGCGACGCGCTGGCGGGCGCGCCGCCCGGCGATCTCGACATCGCCACCAGCCTCGCCCCGGCCGAGGTGATCGCCCGTGCCGAGGCGGCCGGCCTGTCGGTATGGTCGAGCGCATCGGGCCTGCAGCACGGCACGGTCGGGGTGGTGATCGGCGGCAAGGGCGTCGAGGTGACGACGCTGCGCCGCGACGTCACGACCGACGGGCGGCGGGCGACCATCGCCTTTACTGATGACTGGCGCGAGGATGCCGCGCGGCGCGACTTCACGATCAACGCGCTGTCCGCCGATCCGGTGACCGGCAGCGTGCATGATTATTTCGGCGGGCTCGCTGATCTGGCGGCGGGTCGGGTGCGCTTCATCGGCGATGCGCGCGCGCGCATTGCCGAGGATCATCTGCGCATCCTGCGCTTTTTCCGCTTCCATGCCCGGTTCGGAAACGGCGCGCCGGATGATGAGGCCTATGCCGCCTGCACGGCGCGCGCGAACGACCTGATGGCGCTGTCGCGCGAACGCATCGCCGATGAACTGGTCAAGCTGCTGGGCGGCCCGCGCCCGGCCGGGGCGATCCGGTCGATGATCGATGGCGGCGTGCTCAGGCCGGTGCTGCCCGATATCGATGCCGATGGCGCGGCGCGGCTGGAGGCGCTGATCGCCGCCGAGGGCGCGGCCGGGATCGCCGGGGATGCCGTGCGCCGGCTGGCCGCGCTGCTGCCCGCCGATGCAGCCCGCGCCGATCTGATTGCCGCGCGGCTGAAGCTGTCGAACGCGATCCGCAAGCGGCTGGGCGCGGCGCTGGCGAGCAATGCCGAAGCGCGCCCGCGCGTGCTGGCATATCGGCTCGGCCCGGCATCGGCGGTCGACCGGCTGCTGCTTGCCGGGCAGGTCGATGCGGCGGCGGCGATCCATGGCTGGACACCGCCCCGGCTGCCGGTGTCGGGCGGAGAATTGGTCGCGCGCGGGCTGGATGCCGGGCCGGTGGTCGCGCGTGCGCTGCGCGAGGTCGAAACCATCTGGCTGGACGAGGATTTTCCCGATGCCGCGCGCGCCCGGGCGATTGCCGATCAGGTCGCGGGCCGGCTGACCGGCGGGGCGTGAATCAGGCCATGCCGGACCACGACCGGGCGAAGGCCAGCGCCTCGTCGGCGGGCAGCGCCGGGGCATAGACATAGCCCTGGGCATGGGTGCAGCCGAGCGCGGCGAGCATCCGCGCCAGCTCGGGCGTTTCCACCCCCTCGGCGGTGGTGCGAAGCCCCAGCGCCTGGGCAAGCGACAGCACCGCGCGCACGATCGCCAGATTGTCCCGGTTGGCGAGCATGTCGGTCACGAAGCTGCGGTCGATCTTCAGACAGTCGAGCGGCAGCCGCTGGAGATAGGCGAGGCTGGAATAGCCGGTGCCGAAATCGTCGAGCGCGAGTACAGTGTCCAGCGCCTTCAGGTCGTGCATGGTGCGCGACGCGCCATCGGGATCCTGCACGATCGAGCTTTCGGTCAGCTCCAGCGTCAGCCGCCGCCCGTCCAGCCCATGCGCGGACAGCCCGGCGGCCACCATGGCGGCAATATCGTCGCGTGCCATCTGCAGCGCCGACACGTTGACCGCGACGCCCAGCCCGCACGCCAGCCCGCCATGCGCGTCCCAGCCCTTGAGCGTCGCCAGCGCGGCATCGAGCACCCAGCGCCCGAGCGGAACGATCAGGCCCGATTGCTCGGCAACCGGAATGAACTCGGCCGGCGACATGTTGATGCCATTGTCTTCCCAGCGCGCCAGCGCCTCGAACCCGGTCAGCCGGCCGGTGCCCAGCTCGACCACCGGCTGGAAATGCAGCCGCAGCCGATCGGCCTCGATCGCGCGGCGCAGCGCGGTTTCGATGGTGAAGGCGCGGCGCGCGCGGTGGAAATCGCGCGGCGTGTACAGCTCGGTGCGGCCGGTCGCCTTGGCGCGCTTGACCGCGAACTGGGCGCGGCGCACCAGCTCGTCACCGTCGCAATCCTCTTCCAGCATCGCGCAGCCAACCGCGCAGCCGATGCGGATTTCCAGCCCCGACAGCCGGCAGGGCTCGGCGAACACGCCGTGGATGCGCTCGGCCATCTGGCGCACGGCCTCGTCGCCCGTGCCGGTGCGCACCAGCAGCCCGAATTCGTCGCCGCCGGTGCGCGCGATGACGTCGCCCGGGGCCAGCACGCTCAGCAGCCGCCGCGCGACGGTGATCAGCAGTTCGTCGCCCGAAATCGCGCCGATCGATTCATTGATGCGGCTGAAGCGCAGCAGATCGATGACGATGACGGCAAAGCTGCCCGGCTCCGCCCCCGCCAGTTCCGCCTCCAGCCGGTCGGAAAAGCCGGCGCGGTTGAGCAGCCCGGTCAGGCTGTCGTTGAACATTTCGAGCCTCAGGCTCTTTTCGGTCGCGCGCTCGGCGGTACGGTCAATCAGCGTGATCAGGAAGCGCGGCCCGGCGGCATCGAGCTGGAAAATGCGCGCGATGCGCACGCCATAATGCCGCCCGGTAATCTGGTCGCCATCGATCCAGTCGAGCGTGGAGACATCGCCGCTGCCCGCAAGCAGCGCCCGGATCGGATCGGCCAGCCCAGGTCGGTCGACAAGCGGGCAGTCGCCGCCCAGATCGATGGCGCTCAGCGCAGTGTTGCCGGCCACCAATTCGGGCCGCCCCGCGCCGTCAAGGCCGATCACGCCGGCGGCAACGGGCAAGGCCTCGAGCAGGTGCGCGCGCACACGGGCAAGCTGGAGCGCGGTCGCATCCAGGGTGAGCGTCACCGGCTCGGCCCGGGCAGGGGCCGGAAGCGGCTGGACGCAATGCAGATTCCGGCTTGGCCCCATCGCCCCCGCTCTAGCCGCCATTGGTTAATGCGGCGCTAAGGACGGCTTTGCGGCTCCCCCCTAAGTAAATCTGTTTTCACGCGGAAAGCCGATCGGGGCCATGCGCCCGGCGGCCCCCCGCGCGGTGCGCCACGGCGTCAGGTCCGGTTCGGTGCGGGTGCGCCCGGTCGCGCCGCCCATCGACCAGCTCAGCCCGTCGGCAAAGCGCAGCGCAATCGCATCGGACAGGCCGCCATCGCGATATTTCTGCAGCGCCACCCCCTGGCCGCGCCCCATTTCGGGCAGCTCGGCGAGCGGAAACACCACCATCTTGCGATTGTCGCCGATCACCGCGACATAATCGGCGTCGGCCGCGATGCGGTGGACGATGCGCAGCCGCGCACCGGGGCGCAGATTGACCAGCTGCTTGCCCTTGCGGGTTTCGGCCAGCGTGTCCTCGACCTTGACGACAAAGCCGCGCCCGTCCGACGCGGCCAGCAGCAGCCGGCCCTGCCCTGCGGGCAGGCAGGCGGCGATCCCCGCCTCGCCGTCCAGATCGAGCATCAGGCCGATCGGCTCGCCAAAGCCGCGCCCGCCCGGCAGCCGGTCCCCGGCCAAGGTGTAGAAGCGGCCATTTTCGGCCGCGATCAGGATCTGGTCGGTCGTCTGGGCATGGAAGGCAAAGGCCGGGCCATCGCCTTCCTTGAACTTGAGCGTGTCGGCGGCGGCGAGATCGACATGCCCCTTCATCGCGCGGATCCAGCCGCGCTGCGACAGGATGACGGTGATCGGCTCGCGCTCGATCATCGCCTCGCGCGCATATTCGCGCGCCGGCCCTGCTTCCTCGATCGCCGTGCGCCGCGCGCCGAGCGCGGTGTCGGGGCCATAACGGTCGCGCAGCGCCGTCAGGTCGCGCTTCATCCGCGTGCGCTGGCGCGCCTCCGAGCCGAGCAGCGCGACCAGCCCGGCGCGTTCGGCATCGAGCGCGTCGCGCTCGCGCCTGATCTCCATTTCCTCGAGCTTGCGCAGGCTGCGCAGCCGCATGTTGAGGATCGCCTCGGCCTGCCGGTCGGTCAGGCCGAATTCGGCGATCATCACCGGCTTGGGCTCATCCTCGGTGCGGATGATCTCGATCACCCGGTCGAGATTGAGATAGGCGGTCAGATAGCCGTCGAGCAGCTCGATCCGGTCGTCGATGCGGCCCAGCCGGTGTTCGGAACGGCGGCGCAGCACCGTGAACTGATGCTCCAGCCAGGCGGCGAGCACCGCCTTCAGCCCCATCACGCGCGGCGTGCGCTGCGCATCGAGGACGTTGAGGTTGAGCGGCACCTTGGCCTCAAGCGCGGTCAGCCGGAACAGGCTGTCCATCAGCATGTCGGGATCGACGGTGCGGCTGCGCGGTTCGAGCACGATGCGGATCTCGGCATCGGATTCGTCGCGCACATCCTCGAGGATCGGCAGCTTCTTGTCGTTGATCAGCTGGGCGATGTCCTCGATCAGCTTGCCCTTCTGGACGCCATAGGGGATTTCGGTGACCACCGCCGCCCAGGTGCCGCGCCCGGTATCTTCCTTCACCCAGGCCGCGCGCACGCGGAACGCGCCCCGCCCGGTCTCATAGGCCTCGGCGATGGCGGCGGGCGCATCGACAATCACCCCGCCGGTCGGGAAATCGGGCCCGCGCACGATCTGCATCAGCGTCGCGGTGTCGGTTTCGGGCGCGTCGATCAGGCGGATGGCGGCGTCGATCAGCTCGGCGGCATTGTGCGGCGGGATCGATGTCGCCATGCCCACCGCAATCCCGCTCGCGCCATTGGCGAGCAGATTGGGGAACAGGCCGGGCATGATCTCCGGCTCTTCCTCCTCGCCATTATAGGTCGGGCGGAAATCGACCGTGCCTTCGTCCAGCCCGGCCATCAGGTCGATGGCGACCTGGGTCAGCCGCGCCTCGGTGTAGCGATAGGCGGCGGCATTATCGCCGTCGATATTGCCGAAATTGCCCTGCCCGTCGACCAGCGGGTAACGCAGCGCAAAGGTCTGGGCGAGGCGGACCATCGCGTCATAAACCGACTGGTCGCCATGCGGGTGGTATTTGCCGATCACATCGCCGACGACGCGCGCGCATTTCTTGTAGCCCGCCGCCGGGTCGAGCCGCAGCAGCCGCATCGCCCAAAGCAGCCGGCGATGAACCGGCTTCAGCCCGTCGCGCAGATCGGGCAGCGACCGCGCGGTGATCGTCGACAGCGCATAGACGAGATAACGGTCGCTGAGCGCCCGGTCGAACGGGGCGTCGATAGGCTCGGGCGGCGCGGCAGCTTCGGTCATGTCAACCCGATAGCAGGGCCGCCGCACCGAGGGAAAGACCGGGCAGGCGCATGATCACCCACGCGCCGCGCGGACCTGCGCGATCAGCGGGGGGCGGCGGCGATGCGCGCGCTGTCGGCCAGCTTGCGATAGGCCGCCAGATGGCGGTCGAAATAATGGACTGCCGGCGCCTCGAACGTGATCAGATAGAGGCGGCCGCCAATCACCGCGCCGCGGGCCTCGCCCTTGCGGCGCACTTCGTCATTTTGCTGGACGAAGCTGTAGGCGAAACGGAACCCGTCCTGGCCCGCAAAGCGCGCCGGCTCGATCGCGTCGATCGTGAACAGCGAACTGTTGTTGGCGATGCGGTAGCTGTTCTCGAACAGCTGGACGATGTCGGGCACCAGCATGTTGGCCGCAAAGCGCGGCAGCGGCCGGTTGCGCTTGTCGACCTCGCGGAACAGCGTCTGGTCGGCCGGGATGCCGCCATAGAAGGTCACATCGTCGACGCTGAGCCCATTCAGCGTCCAGCTTTCGGCATTGCGGCCCAGCCGCGCGCCAAGGCGGTTCCAGTCCTCGGGCGGGGTCACGGTCAGCCCCGACTTGGCGACCGCGACCGGGCGCGCGGCCGGCATCAGCTTGTAACCGGCAACCGCCGGAGCGGCGGCGAGGACAGCCGCAGCGGCGAGCGAGAGGAGCGAGGTGGTGACGATCTTGTTCATTGGCTGACCCCGGCAAGCATGGCGATCATCGCCCGGTCGGATGCCCCGGGCGCTTTGGAAAGATAGGTTTTGAGCAGTGCCTGGCCCTCGGCCGTGCGGCCGCTGCGCAGCAGTGCAAGGCCATGGCCGCGCCACGCCTCGGCGGGCGCATCGGCGGCGGCGGTCGCGGCGGCATAATATTCGGTCGCCCGCACCAGATCCTCGGGCGTGCCGCGGCTGCGCAGCAGCTCCGCCCGGGCATAGAGAAGATCGGCGGTCCAGCCGGTGGCGGCCAGCTGATTGAGCAGAAACTCGGTCCCGCCGAAATCGTTGAGCTTGATCTGATCGTCGATCAGCATCGCCCAGTGCGGGGCCAGCGCCGCCCGGTAGCGTTCGGCATGAACCGCCGGCGTGCCGCTGACCTGCTGGCGCGCGGCCAGCGCCGCCAGATCGGCCATGCGCTCGGCCGTCGGCGGATGGGAGGCGAACATGCCGCCATCCCGGTCCTTGCGGCTTTTGGTGCCGCGTGCCGCCGCCGTCGCATCCTGCTCGCTGCGCACCTGCGCCCAGATGTGCGAGGCCGCATGGGGATCAAATCCCGACCGGGCGAGCAGATCGACCGAAACCTCGTCCGCCGACCGCTCCATTTCGCGCGAAAAGGCGAACAGCGATCCGGCGATGCCAACCTGCGCGGCAAGCGCGATGCCGCTGACCGCCAGGTTGACGCCGGGCACGACCGCGAGAAAGCCGATGGCGTTGGTCTTGGCCTTGGCGTCGCGGAACAGGCGGACGCTGTGCCGGTCGCGATAATGGCCATATTCATGGGCCAGCACGGCGGCCAGCTGCGCTTCGTCGCGCACGCGCAGCAACAGGCCGGTCCACACCACCATCATGCCGTTGGGCGCCATGGTGGCGTTCATCTGCGGCGTGCGCACGATGTAGAGCCGGATGTCCCGGCAACCGTCGCCGACGACGCGGCACAGCACCGAGCGGACATAGTCGTTGAGCGCCGGATCACGCACCAGAAACTGCGATCCGCGCAGCTTGCGCTCCTGCTCGTCGACCGCCATCCACAGGCCGCGCTCATCGGCATCGGTCGGCTGATAGGCGGGCGTGCCCGCAGCCGGGGGAGCCGCGACCGGGGGCTGGGAGACGACCGGCTGGGCCAGAACGGGCTGGGCCAGCTGCGCGGCGAGCATCGCCGCCAGCGCCACGGCCGCGCGGCCGCGCATCACTGGCCGACCGTGGTCGCCGCCCGCTCGCCGGGGCGCGTCGGCATCGACGCGGTGAGCGTCTCGACCATCGACACCGCACCGCCCCATTCGCGGATATCGCCTGCCGAACCGCGCAGGATGTTGAACCAGACGATGTTGCCGGTCGACAGCTCGACCAGCGAGGCATAGGCGACATGCTGCCCGCCGCTGACGATCATGCACGCACCGACGATGCAGCCCAGCGCGCCGATGGCCTGCATCGTCTTGCGGCCGGCGGTCGCGAAGTTGTCGCGGGCATAGAGGAACAGCGCATAATTGCCGCCCGACAGCTCGGCCAGCCGCTGCGTGCCGGTGCCGAGCGTCCAGTCGAACACCGGCGGCCGCCCGCCGCGCCCCGCCTTGGTCGGCAGCTGCGCGCCATAAGCGAACTCGAGCACCGACGACGCGACCGCGCGGTGCAGTGGCTCGTAATCGGTCACGAACTGCTGCAGATCGGCGTTGGTCTCATCGACCGCACGGATCTCGATCTTGCGCTGCTGCGCCTGCACGCGGAGGGCGTCCTGCAGATGCTTGCGCGCCGCCGCCGTCCAGTCGGCATTGGGCTCCACGCTGCCGCCGGCATTAAGCTGGCCGACCGACACGTCAGGGCGCATCACGACGATGGTCACCGGCTTGTCCGCCGGCAGCGCATAGCCCTGGATCGCGAAATCCTTCGTCCCCGCATTGGCGACGGACGACACGCACATGCCGGCAAGCGCCAGCGCCAGACCGATAGTCTTCAAGCCCCACCCCATTCGTTGCGGGGCCGACGCTAATGTGACCGCGCCGCCCGGAGCAAGCCCGAAAACATCAATATCCGATATATTTAGCCCAGCCGCTGCGACAGGATCTCGTTCACGACCTGCGGATTGGCCTTGCCACCCATCGCCTTCATCGTCTGGCCGACGAAAAAGCCGAACAGCGCGGTCTTGCCGGCCTTATATTGTTCGACCTTGTCGGCATTGGCGGCGAGCACCGTGTCCACCGCCTGTTCGATCGCGCCGGTGTCGCTGGTCTGCTTGAGGCCGCGCGCCTCGACGATGGCGAGCGGGTCTTCGCGGGTTTCGAGCATGATCTCGAACACCTGCTTGGCGAGCGTCCCCGACAGCGTGCCATCGGCGACCAGGCCGAGCAGCGCCGCGCCCTGGGCCGGGCTGACCGGGCTGTCGTCAATCCCCAGCCCCAGCCGGTTGAGCGCGCCGAACAGATCCGAAATCAGCCAGTTGGACGCCGCCTTGGCCGCCACCTTGCCCTCGCCCGCCGCCAGCAGCGCCTCGAACCAGCGCGCGGTTTCGGCTTCGGCGGTCAGCACCTGCGCCTGATAGGCGCTGATCCCCAGTTCGCTTTCGTAACGCTGGCGCTTGGCATCGGGCAGTTCGGGCAGCGAGGCGCGGCAGTCCTCGACAAATGCCTCGTCCAGCTCCAGCGGCAGCAGATCGGGATCGGGGAAATAGCGATAATCGTGCGCGTCTTCCTTGGAACGCATCGACCGCGTCTCGCCCTTGTCGGGATCAAACAGCCGGGTTTCCTGCACCACCCGGCCGCCGCCCTCGAGCACATCGACCTGGCGGCTCGCTTCATATTCGATCGCCTGCATGACGAAGCGGACCGAGTTGACGTTCTTGGTCTCGGTGCGGGTGCCGAACGGGTCGCCGGGCTTGCGGACCGACACGTTGACGTCGGCGCGCATCGAGCCTTCTTCCATATTGCCGTCGCACGACCCGACATAGCGCAGGATCGCGCGCAGCTTGCGCAGATAGGCCCCCGCCTCGGCCGGCGAGCGCATGTCGGGCCGCGACACGATCTCCATCAGCGCCACCCCGGCGCGGTTGAGATCGACATAGGAACGGGTCGGGTGCTGGTCGTGCATCAGCTTGCCGGCATCCTGCTCGACATGGATGCGCTCGATGCCGACGGTCTTGGTCTCGCCCTCGGCCGGCTCGATCACGATTTCGCCCTCGCCGACCAGCGGGTGGTAGAGCTGCGAAATCTGATAGCCCTGCGGCAGATCGGCATAGAAGTAATTCTTGCGGTCGAACCGCGACCAGCGGTTGATGCGGGCGTTGAGCGCCAGGCCGGTGCGCACCGCCTGGCGGATGCATTCGCGGTTGGGCACCGGCAGCATCCCCGGCATCGCCGCGTCGATCAGCGACACCTGCGCATTGGGTTCGGCGCCGAACGCCGTCGCCGCGCCGGAAAACAGCTTGGCCTTGCTGGCGGTGATCTGGGCATGAACCTCAAGGCCGATCACCACCTCCCATTCCCCGGTGGCGCCCTGGATGCGATAGCTGCTGGTCTCGGTCGTCATGCGCTCTCCCTGCGGCACGCACGGCCCTTGTGCAAGAGGGGGGCCGCGCGCCTTGCCGGCGCGGGCGGCGAAATCGCGCGTGACATCATGACATGCGGTCTCCTATGCCTCTGCACGACGGCCGGGAGAGCGGCCGATCTCGGGGGAGATTCATGCCTGTGTCCGTTGCCGCCCGCCTGCTGCCTGCCACCGCCATTGCCGCGGCCCTTGTGACGGGCCTTGTTTCAGCCCCGGCACATGCCGATGCGATCCGCCAGACCAAGGGCCAGTGGGAAGACAAATTCCGCCAGCTCGAGGGCGAGGACTGGCCCAGCCCGACCGATTACCGCAACGCCGCCGGCGCGCCCGGCCATCGTTACTGGCAGCAAAAGGTCGATTACGACGTCAAGGCGACGCTCGACGAAGCGCGCCGCACCGTCAGCGGCACCCAGACCATCCGCTATCGCAACAACTCGCCCGACGCCCTGCCCTATCTGTGGCTGCTGCTCGACCAGAATGATTACAAGCGCAACTCGATCGCCCAGCTGACCGAGACCGTGCCCGGCGGCGACGGCATCAGCATCGCCGAGATCCGCCGCGTCAAGCGGATGCAGGAATGGGAAGGCGGCTTCACCATCACCGCCGTGCGCGACCAGAATGGCAAGCCGCTGCCCTTCACCATCACCGACAGCCTGATGCGCATCGAACTGCCCGAAGCGGTCGCCGCGGGCGGCGGCGAGGTCAGCTTCTCGATCGACTGGTCGTTCCCGATGGGCGAACAGAAGGTGGTCGGCGGGCGTTCGGGCTATGAATGCTTCACCGCCGAGGGCGAGGACGGCAATTGCATCTTTGAAGGCGCGCAGTGGTTCCCGCGCCTTGCCGTCTATTCGGACTATGAAGGCTGGCACAACAAGGCGTTTCTGGGCGCGGGCGAGTTCACGCTCGAGTTTGGCGATTACCGCGTCGCGCTGACCGTGCCCGCCGATCATGTCGTCGCGGCCACCGGCGTGCTCGCCAATCCCGAACAGGTGCTGAGCGCCGCCCAGCGCCAGCGGCTCGATCAGGCCCGCGACGCGCGCGAGCCGGTCTATGTCGTCACCCCGGCCGAGGCCGAGGCGGCGGAGCGCGGCCGTGCCGCCGGCACCAAGACCTGGGTGTTTGCCGCCGAGAATGTCCGCGATTTCGGCTGGGCGGCGTCGCGCAAGTTCGTCTGGGACGCGATGGGCGTGCGCCAGAGCGAGGGCGATGTGCCGCTGGTGATGGCAATGTCCTTCTATCCCAAGGAGGCGCGGCCGCTCTGGGATGCCTATTCGACCAAATCGATCGCCCACACGATCGACGTCTATTCGCGCTTTTCCTTCCCCTATCCCTATCCGACCGCCCAGTCGGTGAACGGGCCGGTCGGCGGGATGGAATATCCGATGATCTCGTTCAACGGCCCGCGCCCGGTCAAGGACCGCAAGACCGGCCCGCTGACCTATACCGAACGCGCGAAATACGGGCTGATCGGCGTGGTGATCCACGAGGTCGGGCACAATTATTTCCCGATGATCGTCAACTCCGACGAACGGCAATGGACCTGGATGGATGAAGGGCTGAACACCTTCCTCCAGTTCCAGGCCGAAAAGCTGTGGGACAAGGATTTCCCGCGCCAGCGCGGCGAACCGCGCGACATCGCCGAATATATGCGCTCGCGCGATCAGGTGCCGCTGATGACCCAGTCGGATTCAGTGCTCCAGTTCGGTGCCAACGGCTATGCCAAGCCGGCGACTGCGCTCACCATCCTGCGCGAAACGGTGATGGGCCGGCAGCTGTTCGACCGGGCGTTCCGCGAATATGCGCGCCGCTGGCGGTTCAAGCACCCGACCCCCTATGACTTCTTCCGCACGATGGAGGAAAGCTCGGGCATCGATCTCGACTGGTTCTGGCGCGGCTGGTTCTATTCGACCGACCATGTCGACATCGCGCTCGACCGGGTGGTCGAAGGGCGGATCGCGGGCTCCGATGTCGAGGACACGGCGCGGATGCGCAAGGCGATGCGCGCGGCCGAGCCGCCGTCGCTCACGGCGCTGCGCAATGCCGGGGAAAAGACCGTGGTCGAGCGCGATCCCGCGACGCGCGATTTCTACGACGCGACCGACCGGCTGGATGCCACCCCCAAGGCGCGGCGCGACATGGCCGAACGGGTGAAGGACGCAACGCCCGAGGACAAGGCGGCGCTTGCCGTCAAGGACCGGTTCTACCGCTTCTCGCTGCGCAATGTCGGCGGGCTGGTGATGCCGGTGCCGCTCAAGCTGAGCTTTGCCGGCGGGCAGAGCGAGACCGTCTACATCCCGGCCGAGGTCTGGCGCTACAACCCGCGCAACGTCACCTGGCAATATGTGACCGACAAGCAGCTGGTGTCGGCCGAGGTCGACCCGCTGTGGGAAATCGCCGACACCGACCGCACCAACAATGTCTATCGCGGGCCGATCGATCCGGTGATCATGAAGATCGAGGATGCCCGGCCGGGCGAGAACCGGATGAAGGACTATGACCTTCAGGTCGGGCGCGGCTCGCTTGCCACCCAGCCGGTGCCGCAGGGCAAATGATGCGGGTGTCGCGTGCGGTGCGCGCCGCCGGTGCGGCGTTGATGCTGGCGGGGACCGGGATCGGGGCCGGGCTGGGCATGATCGGGCTGGGGGTAATCGGGCTGGCGCTCTTCGCGCCGGCACCGGCGGTCGCGCATCGCGGCCATGACGCGATCACCGTGGTGACGCTGGCCGCTGACGGCAGCGTCACCGTGTCGCACCGGTTCGAGGCGCATGATCTGGAACCGGCATTGCCGCGCATCGCGGCCGATGTGCAGGCGAGCCTTGATGATCCGGAGGCGATTGCGGCGCTCCAGACCTATCTGGGGCGCAGCTTCACCGTCGCCGTCGACGGGCGGCCGGTGGCGCTTGCCCATCAGAGCACCCAGATCGACGCGGCGCAGGTCTGGATCGACTATGCCGGCAAGGGGCCGCGCCGGGCGCGCAGCGTCACCATCCGCGCGAACGTGATGCCGACCTTGTACCGCCGCGCCGCCCATCAGGTGCAGGTCAACGCCCCCGGGGTCGTGCGCACCATCACCCTGCCCGGCGGCGGCGTGGAGACGATCAGCCTCACCGGCGGGTGAGATGTGGTGCGGTGTTGTTTGTTGCGCGCCTCGCGGCGCGGGGGCGGGGTTATTTGTGGTGCGGCTCACGCCGCACGGGCGGCACCGGCCCGCACCCCCACCCGGCCTCATGGGCGGCAGCATGATATGGGAGGCCGGGTGGGGGTGCGGGCCGGTGCCGTGACCCAAACAAACACGCGCGGGCCGGTGCCGTTCTTCCCAATCAAAAAACATCCGGTGCCGCCACCACACAACAGCGGACACCCCGGCCAAACACCTCAGCCGGGCCGTCGGCCCTTTCCCGGCCCGGCCCAGTTCTGCCATAGGCTCGGGTCATGACCAGTTTTTCCCCGTCCCGGCCCGATCAGTCCGCGGCCAGCGCCGCCGCGCGTGTCGCCGTGCTCCTGCCCTGCTACAACGAGGCGGCGGCGATCGGGCAGACAGTTGCCGCCTTTCGCGCGGCGCTGCCGGATGCCGCCATCTATGTCTATGACAATAACAGCTCCGACGGCACGGCGGCGGTCGCAGCGGCGGCGGCGGCGACGGTCCGGATCGAACGGATGCAGGGCAAGGGCCATGTCGTCCGCCGCATGTTCGCCGACATCGATGCCGACATCTATGTGCTCGCCGATGGCGATGCGACCTATGATGCGGGCGCGGCCCCGGCGATGATCGCGCGGCTGGCGGACGAGCGGCTCGACATGGTGGTCGGCGCGCGGCAGAGCGAGGTGCAGGCCGCCTATCGGCGCGGCCACCGGCTCGGCAACCGGCTGCTCACCGGCTGCGTCGCGTGGATCTTCGGGCGCAGCTTTTCGGATATCCTGTCGGGCTACCGGGTGTTTTCGCGCCGGTTCGTCAAATCCTTCCCGGTGCTCGCGCAGGGGTTCGAGATCGAAACCGACATCACCGTCCATGCGCTGGAGCTGCGCCTGCCGGTGGCAGAGGTGATGACCGCCTATGCCGCCCGGCCCGAGGGTTCGGCGTCCAAGCTGTCGACCTGGCGCGACGGGTGGCGGATCCTGACGATGATCCTGAACCTGGCGCGCACCGAAAAGCCGGTGACGTTTTTCGGCCTGTTCGCGGCGCTGTTTCTGGCAACTGCGCTCGGCCTGTCGGTCGATCTGGTCGCGACCTATCTCGACACCGGGCTGGTCCCGCGCCTGCCGACGGCGGTGCTTGCCATGGGGCTGACGCTCGTCGCCCTGCTGGCGCTGGTGTGCGGGCTGATCCTCGACACCGTCACGCGCGGGCGGCGCGAGATCAAGCGGCTGGCCTATCTGGCCCAGCCCGCCCCCGGCACGCCCTCAGACAGCGCGCCCTGACTCCGGCCGGGCTTTGCCCGCGCGCCTCACCACCAGCGGTCGGGCCGCGCGACAAAGCCGGCGCGCTGTTCGATCGCCAGCCCGGCATCGAGCACGCCCTGCTCGTCGAGCGGGCGGCCGATCACCTGCAGGCCGAGCGGCAGGCCCTGCGCATCGACCCCGGCGGGCACCGACATCGCCGGCAGCCCGGCAAGTGACGACGGCACGGTGAAGACGTCGTTCAGATACATGGCGATCGGATCTGCCGATTTCTCGCCCAGCGCAAAGGCCGAAGACGGCGCGGTCGGCGTCAGCAGCAGGTCGCACGACGCCCAGGCCTGTTCGAAATCGCGGGCGATCAGCGCGCGCACCTTCTGCGCCTGGGTGTAATAGGCGTCGTAGAACCCGGCCGACAGCACATAGGTGCCGATCAGGATGCGGCGGCGCACCTCCGCGCCGAAACCGGCGGCGCGGGTGGCGGCATACATGTCCTGCAACCCCGCCCCGTCGGGCAGTTCGCGCAGGCCGTAACGCACGCCGTCATAGCGGGCGAGGTTGGACGACGCCTCGGCCGGGGCGACGATGTAATAGGTCGGCAGCGCATAGCGGGTGTGCGGCAGCGACACCTCGACAATCTCCGCCCCCGCGTCGCGGACAAAGGCGATCCCCTGTTCCCACAGCGCCTCGATCTCGGCGGGCATGCCATCGACCCGGTATTCGCGCGGCACGCCGATCCGCTTGCCGCGCAGATCGGCCGACAGGCTGCGTTCCCAGGCCGGGACCGGCAGGTCGAGCGAGGTCGAATCCTTGGCATCGAACCCGCTCATCGCCTCGAGCAGGATCGCGCAGTCGCGCACGTCGCGCGCCATCGGCCCGGCCTGGTCGAGCGACGAGGCAAAGGCGACGACGCCCCAGCGCGAGCAGCGGCCATAGGTCGGCTTGATGCCCGAAATGCCGGTAAAGGCGGCAGGCTGGCGGATCGACCCGCCGGTATCGGTGCCGGTCGCGCCCGGCGCGATGCGCGCGGCGACCGCCGCCGAGCTGCCGCCTGATGAGCCGCCCGGCGTGAGCGGCGCGGTGTCGCCGGGGCGACGCCAGGGCGAAATCACATTGCCGAACGCGCTCGTCTCGTTGGACGAGCCCATCGCGAACTGGTCCATGTTGAGCTTGCCGAGCATCCCCGCCCCGGCCGCGAACAGATTGGCGGTGACGGTCGATTCATAAGTCGGGGTGAACCCGTCCAGAATCCGGCTGGCGGCGGTCGTCTGCGTGCCGGCCGTGCAGAACAGGTCCTTGATGCCCAGCGGCACGCCCGACAGCGGCTTGAGCGTGCCGGCGGCACGGTCGCGGTCCGCCTGCTCGGCGGCGGCAAGGGCGTGATCGGGCGTTTCGGTGATGAACGCGTTGAGCGGGCGCGCGGCGGCGACGGCGGCGTTGAACGCCTCGGCCACTTCGCGGGCGGAAAACGCGCCGTCGCGCACCCCGTCGCGCAGCGCGGCGACGGTCAGGTCATTGAGCGCGGTCATTATTCGATCACCTTGGGAACGGCGAAAAAGCCATGTTCGGCCTGGGGCGCATTGGCCATCAGCTGGTCGCGGATATTGCCGTCGGTCACCCCGTCTTCGCGCAGGCGCAGCTGGTTGGGGATGACAGCCGTCATCGGATCGACCCCGGCGGTGTCGACCTCGCCCAGCTGCTCGATCCAGCCAAGGATGTTGTTGAGTTCGCTCACCATGGCATCGGCATCGGCATCGCTGATGGCGATGCGGGCGAGCCCGGCGATCTTGCGGACGGTCGTGGCGTCTACGGACATACTCTGCGGCTAGCAGCCGCGCCGCCCGCCATCAAGCCGCCCCGTCAACAAGCCGCACCGTCAAAAGGCCGGCCACCGGCGCACGGGCGAGGCGCATGGCGCGGGCAGCGACGGTGCAAAGCCCCTTGACCCGGCGGGCGGGTTGCGGCCTAGCGCGCCGACACGCCCGTCGGAGCCGCGCCATGGACCGCAAGTTTCTCTATGTCGTTGCCGGTCTGGTGCTGCTCGTGCTGGCAGCCGCGCTCACCTATGCGCTGGCCGGGGAAAAGCTGATCCGCTGGGCGCTGGTGCCGCGCGTGCCCTTTGCCGCCGCGCCGCCCGCGCCGGTTGCCGCGTATGCGCAGGATCCGCGGCTCTGGCATTCGCGCCCCGGGGCCGGGCGCGCCGATCCTGCGCTCTGGACCCCGGCGGGCGTGGCGGCGGCGGGGGCGCCCGCGGCGGCGCTGTTCTATATCCACCCGACCTCGTTTTTCGGGCGCGACCGCTGGAATGCGCCGCTCGGCGATGCCGAGGCTGATCAGCGCGCGGCGCTGTTCATTCGCGGGCAGGCCAGCGCGTTCAACGGCGTCGCCGCCATCTGGGCGCCGCGTTACCGGCAGGCGACGTTCGGGGCGTTCCTGACCGATGCCGGCGCGGCGGGGCAGGCGCTCGACCTTGCCTATGGCGATGTGCGCGCGGCGTTCGACGCATTTCTGGCCGCGCAGCCGACGGACCGGCCGATCATCCTCGCCGGGCACAGCCAGGGCGCGCTGCATCTGATGCGGCTGCTGAAGGACCGGGTGGCGGGAACGTCGCTCGCCGGGCGGATCGTTGCCGCCTATGTCGTCGGCTGGCCGGTGTCGCTGACCGCCGATCTGCCCGCGCTCGGCCTGCCGGCCTGCACGCGGCCCGACCAGACGGGCTGTGTGCTGTCCTGGCTCAGCTATGCCGAGCCGGCCGATCCGCAGACGGTGCTGGCCGCATTCGATGCCGGCATCGGGCTGGCCGGGCAGGCGCGGCGGGGCAGCGCGCTGCTCTGCACCAACCCGCTGACCGGCCAGCCGGGCGGCAGCGCCCCGGCGGCGGCCAATCTGGGCACGCTGTTTCCGGCCGACGATCTGATGACGGCGACGATGCGGCCGGGCGCGATCCCCGCGCGCTGCGCCGGGCGCGGCATTCTGCTGATCGGGCCGCCGCCCGAACTGCCGGCCTATGTGCTGCCGGGGAACAATTACCATGTGTTCGATTACAGCCTGTTCTGGGCCAATGTCCGCGCCGATGCCGCCCGCCGGCTGGCGACGGTGACGCGATGATCACGACCGCGACCGCCGCGTTCCGCGACGCGCTGCCCATGGGCGGCCGGCTGATGGGGCTGGATGTCGGCACGCGCACCATCGGCATTGCGCTGTGCGATGCCGGCTGGTCGATCGCCAGCCCGGCCGAGCTGCTGCGCCGCACGCGCTTTGCCGCCGACAAGGCGGCGCTCGACCGGCTGATCGCCGCGCAGGCGGTCAGGGGGCTGGTGATCGGCCTGCCGCTCAACCTTGACGGCAGCGACAGCCCGCGCACCCAGTCGGTCCGCGCCTTTGCACGCAACATGGAAGTGACCGCACTCCCCATCCTGCTGTGGGACGAACGCTGGTCGACCCAGGCGGTGACGCGCACCCTGCTCGACGCCGATGCCAGCCGCGCCCGCCGGGCCGAGCTGGTCGACAAGATGGCCGCCGCCTATATCCTGCAAGGTGCGATCGACGCGCTCGCCATGGGCTGACGCGCGGGTCGGGCGGCCCGGTCAGGCCCAACGATCAGGCCCAGCAATCAGGCAGAACGGGCGAACCGTCCGGGCAGATAGGGCGCGGGATCGACCGGCCCCGCCGGCTCGCCGAGCAGCAGCCGCGCCGCCAGATCGGCGGCGGCCGGCGCGGTCTGGATGCCGAAGCCGCCCTGCCCCGCGCACCAGAACAGGCCGGGGCATAGCGGATCATGGCCATAGACGGGCGCGCGGTCGGGCGCGAAGCTGCGCAGCCCTGCCCAGCGCCGCTCGACCGCTTCGACTGGCCAGCCGGTGGCCGCGCCGAACCGGTCGATGGCGCGCGCGACGTCCAGCTCTTCCGGTGCGACATCGTGCGGGCGGTCGCGCGTCTCGTCATGCGGGCTGAGCCACAGCCGCCCGCCCGCCTCGGGCTTGAAATAGAAGCTGCCGGCGATGTCGAGCACCAGCGGCAGATCGGCCGGGGCCGGCGGCGCGACGCGCAGCTGCACGACCGTGCGGCGATAGGGCGTGATGCCGATGGGCGGCGCGCCGCACAGCGCCGCCACTTCATCCGCCCAGGCCCCGGCGGCATTGACCACCAGCCCGGCGGCCACCGGCCCCGCTCTGGTGTCCAGCCGCCAGCCCGCGCCCGTCCCCTCGGTCCGCGTTGCCGCCAGCAGCTGTGCGCCGCAGATCAGCCGCGCGCCCGCGCGCCGCGCGTCGGCAAGACAGGCCTGATGCGCGCCCGCGACATCGATATCGGCGCAGCTCGGCTCCCAGATGCAGTGCCGCCAGCGTTCATCCAGCCGGGGCAGGCGGGCGGCGGCGAAATCGCGGCCATGGCGTTCGAGCACGACGCCCGATCCGGCGAAATCGCCGATGAACGCCGCCGTCGCGGCCTGATCCTCGTCGCCGGCCAGATACAGCGCACCGCGCGGGCGCAGCAGGCCGCGCGCCGCGAACCAGCCATGCGAGGCCGATGTCAGCGGCTGGATGCGCGGCCCGCCATAGGTTTCGGACCAGAAGGCCGCCGACCGCCCGGTCGCATGACGGCCGGGATGATCCTCGGCCTCGAGGAGCACGACACGCCGCCGCCCGGCAAGCGCGGCCGCCAGGCTGGCACCGGCCATGCCCGCGCCGATAATCGCGACATCACAGTCGATCATGCCGCCGGCGCATCTCCGGCGTCGGGCATGCCGGCCGGGGCGGGCGCGCACGCATCCAGAAAGGCATCGATGCGGGCGAGCGCGCGGTCGCGCACGCCATCGCTTTCGCGCAGGATCTCATGCGCCGATTCCGGCCCGAACATCAAAAGCTCGGCCGCAGGCAGCCGCCGGGCGGCGCGGCGGATCGCCGCTGCCTTGACCAGCCCGTCACGCTCGGCCCCCAGCAGCAGCACCGGGGTGGCGATCCCCTCCAGCACCCCCGGCCGGTCGAGTGCGGCAATCGAGCGATAGGCGGCGGCGACCCATGCCCAGCTCGGCGGGCCGAGCGCGAGTTCGGGGCTGTTGTCCTTCCACCACAGTTCATCGGCATAGCGTTCGGCATCATGGGTCAGCAGCCGGCGGCGCGACGCGCCCGGCAGCGACGGGCGCTCATTGGTCTTCCACGCCATCCGGTCGGGCCGGCCGATCCGGGCGAGCAATGCGGCAATCGCGCCGCCGACGCGCGGGCCGAGCGGGCCGGAATGCAGGCCGAGCATCGGCGCGACCAGGATCGCGACATCGGGCGCAATCGCGCCTTCGGCCAGCCCGCGCAGCAGCAGATGCCCGCCCATCGAATGGCCGATCACGACATGCGGGCCGGGCGTCGTCGCCCGCCAGTCGCCGCCGAAATCGGCAAGATCGGCGATCCAGGGCGCGAAATCATCGGCATGGCCGCACAGCGGATCGGCCGCCAGCCGCCCCGAGCCGCCCTGACCGCGCCAGTCGACCGCGCGGATGTGCCAGCCGGCGGCGCGCCAATGGGCAAAGCTTTCCAGATATTTCTCGATAATGTCGCCGCGCCCGCCGAGGAACAACAGGCTGCCGCGCGCCGGCGCAGCGCCGCCACCGGGTGCCGGCCAGTCGAACATGCGCAGCGGCCAGCCATCGGGCGCGGGGCGGTGAAACAGCCGCGCCGTGGCGGGAATCGCCCGGCGGTCGAACGGGGGCTGATTTTTCATGGCCCGTGGTTACGGGTTCTAAAGCCTTGCCGTCTAGCTGTTGCGGCATGTTTGGGGGACAAACGGCCTTGGCCCTGCTGGGGGTGCTCGCGCTGCTGCTGCTGGTGGCGGCGGCGACGGACATTGCCGCGCGCACCATCGCCAACCGGCTGAACCTTGCCATCGCGCTGCTCGCGCCCGCTTACTGGGCGGCGACCGGCCTGCCGCTGTGGCCGGGCGTCGCGCTCCAGATCGGCGCGGCGGCGGTGCTGTTCGCGCTGCTGATCGGCGCGTTCGCGATGGGCTGGATGGGCGGCGGCGACGTCAAGCTGCTCGGCGCGCTCGCGCTCTGGCTGCCGGGGGACACGCTGGCGCAGATGCTGATCGTGATGTCGGTCGCCGGCGGGGTGGTGACGCTTGCCGTGCTGATCGTCCACCGGCTGCGCCGGCTGCCGGCAAATCCCGAGATTCCCTACGGTGTTGCCATCGCCTTTGCCGGGCTTTGGGCGATTTACGAACGATATCTTAACCAGTTTGCTTGATGAAATGCGGGCCGGTCCGTCCGGCTCAGGAGGCGTTGAACGTCATGGATGCACGGAAAATCGCTCTGCTGGTCGGCGCGCTGGTGATCGCCGCGATCACGGCACTTCTGGCCCGCAACATGTTCCAGGGTGCGGCCGCGCCGACCGCGGCGGCAGCAGCGCCCCGGCCGGAGGAAAACCTGCCCCAGGTGCTGGTCGCCACGCGGCCGCTGCCCGTCGGCACGATCCTGACGCCCGACGCCTTCCGCTACCAGCCCTGGCCCAAGGAACTGGTCCAGCAGGCCTATTACATCCGCGGTGAAACCGAAGCGCCGGTTGCCGGCACGGTGGTGCGCGTCGCGATCACCGCCGGCCAGCCGATCACGCAAGGGTCGCTGGTCAAGCCGGGCGATCGCGGCTTCCTGGCGGCGGCGCTTGGCCCGGGGATGCGCGCGGTCACGGTGTCGGTGTCCGCGCAGAGCGGCGTCGCCGGCTTCGTGTTTCCGGGCGACCGCATCGATCTGGTGCTGACGCAGACCGTCGATGGCGGCGGCGACGGCCCGGCGCTGCGCGTGGGCGAGACCATCATCCGCAACATCCGCGTGCTGGCGACCGACCAGCGCACCGACAAGACGACGACCGACGACGGCAAGACCGAAGTGCTGACCTTCTCGACCGTCACGCTGGAAGCGACGCCGCGCATCGCGGAAAAGATCGCCGTCGCCCAGTCGCTCGGCCAGCTGTCGCTGTCGCTGCGCTCGATCGCCGACAACAATGCCGAGCTGGAACGCGCCATCGCCTCGGGCGAGGTGTCGGTCGGCGACAAGAATGATCCCAAGGCCGAACGCCAGATGCTGCTGGCGGTCGCCGCCCGCCCGATGGACGGGGACACCACCTATCAGACCGGGGCCGATGTCTCGCGCTTCGCCCGCCGGTCGGTGCCCGGCCGCGCGCCGGCCGCGGGCGGCAGCGATCCGAACGGCGCGCCGGCCATGCGCTCCGGCCCGACGGCGACCGGCCCGGCTTATGACAATCAGGGACCCGTGGTCCGGGTGGCGCGCGGCAACGACGTCACGACGGTCGCGGTTGGGGGACGATAAGATGACGATGCCCAAGGCTTTTTGCCGCCTCGCCTCGGCCGCGCTGGCCGGCGGCCTGATCGCCGCCGCGCTGCCGGCCGCCGCCGCGCCGGCC